>JABDAI010000105.1 GCA_013289195.1 Verrucomicrobiota bacterium | reverse complement strand
TTGGATGCAATCAAAGAAAATAACGTTGAAGAAGTAAAGCGGATAATTGACAAAGGATATAATCCAAATGTTCAAGATTCTATAGCCCTGATTCTTGCCTCTAAAAAAGGTTACACCTCAATAGTAAAGTTACTTTTGAGCCATAGAGCAGATGCTAAAGCTCAAGATTCTGAAGCTCTAGTTGTTGCGATTGAAAACGGTGATAATGATATTGTAGAAGCACTTTTATACAAAGGAGCTGATCCTAATGCTCAAAATTCTAAGCCCCTTCGTGAGGCTCTTAATAGAGGTCATACTGGCATTTTGAAGCTTCTTTTAAAAGCAGGGGCTGATCCTAGGCTATTGGGTGTTGGTGCAACCCATTCGGATTCTAAAATTCTTTTTTGTTCTTCTAATAACAATACGATCGATATTAATGATGATGTTAGTAGCAATCAAACAGGAACGGCTGACTTTCCTTTTGGAATTACTGTTGATGGCAAATTAAAAGATGACTTTATCAAAAAGTCGGATCCACTTTATCTAATTTTTTTAGAAGCTTGTAAAGAAGCTTGTAATGCTGGTGACGTTGAGATGGTTAATTTGCTGCTTAAGAAGGGAGCAATCGATCCTCAAACACAAAATTCTCAAGCCCTTGTTGATGCCTCCAAAAATGGCTATCTTGATATAGTAAAATCACTTTTAAAATATGGAGCCGATCCTAATGCACAAAATTCTCAGTGTCTCATTGATGCTTCTCGCAATGGTCATATTGAGGTAGTGGAATTACTTCTTGAAAAGGAAGCTAATCCTACACCTGCGTTAGTACATGCTTCTTGGGCTGGTCACCTTGATATTGTCAGAATGCTCCTTGAGGCTAATGCAGATCCTAATACCCAAGACGGCGAGGCTCTTATTGATGCTTCGAAAAAAGGTCGTAATAAAATCGTAAAATTGTTACTTGATCATAATGCAAGTCCAACCATTAATAATTCTAAAGCTCTTTTCAATGCTTTTAGAAATGGCTATGCTGAAATTGTACAATTATTTCCTAATAAGTTTGATTTCGATACTTATACAATGCGCAATTCCGCTCCAAGGTTAAATAAATTTTTCAAAACTCTGGATCAAGATTCGCAAATTTTTCTTTACGCTTCTTGGATAGGGGATGCCCAAAATGTAAAATTGATGCTCGATTTGGGTGTAGATCCTAATATACAAAATTCGCAAGCTCTTATAGATGCTTCTTGGAAAGGTCATACAGAAGTTGTAAAACTATTGCTTGATTATGGTGCAAGTCCTAATGCACAAAATTCACAAGCTTTTTTTGACGCGGTTTGTGCGGGTCACATTGAAATTATAAAATTACTCCTTGATAAAAAAGTCGACTACATGCCAGTAGTCATTGATCTTTCTCGCAAAAATCCTGATTTGTTAAAATTACTTCTAGATGCTGGAGTAGATGTTAGCTCAATTTTGTCTCATGCTACGCGAGAAGACCAGATTCAAATAATAAAAATTCTTTCTGAAATTGAAGCAAAAATTGACCCAAAAGATCTGGCAAATTTTCAAAAACTCGTCGAAGATTCGGTTCAAAGGTGCAGTACCAGTACTGCAGAATCATTGCTTAATTTTGACTTTGATCCTAAAATATTAAATCCTCAAATTCTTATAAATGCCGTTAATAAAGGTTGTGTTAGAATTGTAAAATCACTTCTTAAGGCTAAAATAGATCCTAAAGCCTTAGAGTCTCAAGCTCTAGTAGCTGCTAGCGAAAAAGGAACATTAGAAAGTGTAAAACTATTGCTTGAATACGGTGCAGATCCAAAAGCACAAAATTCACAAGCGCTTATAAGTGCTTCAAGCAAAGGTTATTTGAAAATTGTAGAATTACTCCTCGATAAAGGCGCAGATCCGTATGCTCAAAATTCGCAAGCGCTTATTAGAGCAATTCAAAATAATCATTTTCCTGTTGCCCAACTACTTATGGAAAAGGGTGTTAAACCTTATCAATTACTTATGGATACTTCTCCAGATAATTATTCCCAAATAGTTGAATTATGTGTGGATGCTGCCGTAGACTTTTCACCAATCTTTATTCACTTTGCTGATAAAGGTTATACTGATAGGATAGAACAAATGATTCAAGCCAAGGCAAATCCAACATCTGCTTTTATTGAGCTCTTCTCAAAAAATGACATTAATAAGGCAAAAACATTGATTAAAGCAAATGCAAATCCTATCAATGCTTTTATTCATTTTTGTGGAAAGGGTAAGATTGATATGGTAAAGACACTTCTTGAACTTGGTGTAAATCCTAATGACGGCAATTCCAACGCACTCATTCGTGCTGCTAATAATGGGCATATTCAAATTGTAAATCTTCTACTTGAAAAGGGAGCAGATCCCAAAGCACAAAATTCAAAAGCCCTTGATTGTGCCAGTCAAAATGGCCATATCGAAATAGTTAAAATACTTATTAAAGCTGGATCAGATCCGAATCAAATTGACATTGAACAAATTAAGAATTATGAAATTAAAGTCCTTG
>JABDAI010000104.1 GCA_013289195.1 Verrucomicrobiota bacterium | reverse complement strand
CAAGTGTGGACTGGGCAAAGAAACCCTTGTTACCTTATATAGGGACAGCACTAAAACATAGTACATTTTGCGCATTAAAACATAGTTATTAATTAAGGCCAAATCGTTTACCAGAGCGAGAAAAACCGTGCAATTACGCTCTCTTTATTGAATTTTCTGGGTAAAAATAAACATCAAAACATAGTTGACACGCTACATGAAAGTATTGTAGAAACAAGCAGAAAAACATAGTCAATTATACATGAAAAAACCACTGGCGGATATCCTTGAAAAAGCCCATAAGGCATCAGAAAATAATATAATTCAGTCTAAATTGCTCGATAGAACGGATCGACAAAAATTATTAATAGCAGGGTTCATGCAGGAGATAATTAAAGGTTGGTATATTCTTGTCGATCCAACAAGGAACGAAGGAGAATCAACAAGCTGGTACGCATCTTATTGGAATTTTGTTCAAACTTACTTAAATCAAAGATTAGGAAAAGACTATTGTCTATCAGCTGAGTGTTCTCTAGACATTTGGGCAGAGTCAGAAATCATCCTTCCTCAACTCGTAGTCATTACAAAAAAAGCAAGTACCTCCGTAATAAAATTACCCTTTAATAGCTCCATCCTGATTTACTATGATAAAAAACGTTTTCCTGAAGAAGTAGTCGAAAAACAAGGCTTGAGAATTATGCCTTTAGAGCTTGCTCTCGTCCGTGTTTCTAAAAGTTTTTTTGAACAATTTCCATTAAACACAGAATTACTTTTAAGACAGGCATCGGTGAATTCAATTTCAAGGGAGATTGTAAAAAGGCAGGCTGTAAGCGCAGCAGGGCGCATTGCAGAACTATATGAAAAATACGGTCTAGAAAAAGAATCGCATGAAATTATCGAGAATATGAAATTCGCCGGTTTTAATGTAAAGTTAACTCCTGAATCGCCTGATAAAAATGACGCCTTTCTTCCTAAAGGCGAAAAAGTGCAATCTCCATATAGTGGACGTATTAAAGCATTGTGGTATGAATTTAGAAAAGCAATCATATCTCACTTTAATGTAAAGCCTTCTTTCCAATTACAAGAATCGAGTCTAGTTCTAAACTTAGAAGATATTTATGTAAATGATGCATATAATTCTCTTTCAATAGAAGGATATACGGTAACAACTCAATTAATAGAAAAAATACGCAACGGAAATTGGGATTCAAGTAGACCAGATGATGCAAAAGATAAAGACATACTAGCAGCCAGAGGATATCGAAATGCATTTGAAACAGTTAAAGAAAGCATCAAAAAAGTATTTTCCAATATTGATCCTGGAACCATCATTGAAGACGATCTTCAAAAGTGGTATCGTGAACTATTTTCCCCATTTGTCCAATTAGGAATCATTTCCCCAGAAAATCTTACAGGATATCGAAATCATCCAGTATTCATTAAAAATTCCAGACACGTACCCCCCAGAAGCGAATTAGTACCTGAATTAATGGAAACATTTTTTCAGCTGCTCAAAAATGAAACTGATGGAAGAGTAAGGGCCATCCTCGGACATTTCTTCTTTGTATATATTCACCCATATATGGATGGAAATGGTCGCTTAGGACGGTTTATAATGAATTTATTTTTAGTAACTTTAGGCTATCCCTGGACTGTAGTAGAAGTTAGCAGAAGAAGAGAATATATGCAATCTCTAGAAAAAGCCTCCGTAGAACATACAATTATTCCTTTCACAACTTTCATTTGTAGCGAAATTAAGTAATGGGGATTGAGGCTCAATGAAACAGTAAATGGTGCGCCGCAGGGGCACAAGAAGGAGGAATATATGAACTGAAAACTTGTGCATACAGCTCTATAATCCTAAATTCCTGGAAAAGTGGGCACTATATACCAGCAAATGAAAAAGTGATGTTATAGCTTTTTAACCGCATTGAATCTGAATACTATATCTGTTATGTCATCAGAAATTGATGGCATAGTGTCTATATTTTTGGGAATTTAGGTTAATCTGACAATTCCTAAAAACTGATAAACAAAAATATAGTAATATAAATCAAAAAATGATAATTCTAAGTTGGATCAGCCTTACTAAGCACTAGCTGCATGTAGGAACATTGACTTTTTGTTACCCACACCTTGCGTCTTTGTAGATGGCATTGTAACTGCATATATAGAAGACCTTTTAGGATTTTTTCTAAAAAATTGTATTAGTGATAAAAAATATTGAAAAATCGCAAATCGTGGTTTTAATAAATTACATTCCATAAGTTACAATGAAAATAATTTAAGGTATGCGATAACCAACAGCAAATTTTAAAAAATGTTAAGAACACTAATAAAGGCCCCTTGTAAAAAGAATTTTAGAAATGTATTTTCTAGCTCCAGTAGAATTTTAGCATCCCATAGTGATTATAGTGGCCGAGCTAGTTATACACGTCGTAAGTATTGTTTTGATCATGGAAAAAAAGGATTTAACTTTAATTCTAAGAATCAGTATTTTGATCAAACGGGAAATGGTCATAGTCTTGCCGAGAATAAAAATTGTTCGAATTGCAACG
>JABDAI010000103.1 GCA_013289195.1 Verrucomicrobiota bacterium | reverse complement strand
CTATAGCAAGGAAAAAATTTGTAGGGAACTGAATGAATACAAACATACATGAGGATCCTGAATAAATTTTTGACGCCGCTAGAGAGCAAAAGAGTTGGTTTCGAAAGAAGTCTATTGAAATCGAGAACCAATCTCAATTATAATAACTCAGCCTAAATTTAGGCTAAAACGATATAAGTATGTGAGTTCATTAGAAATAAAAAACACTTACAGTCTCTATTGCCGATAAAGAAATTCTTAAAGACTTTTCTCTCACGATTCCCAAAGGAGAAGTCCATGAAAAATTCAAAGCGATTATCACGTAAACTCTTTTCACGACCCTGTTCATCAAACGTAAAAAAATAAGGGCGTAACCTCTTAGGGATAGTACCGTTTGGCAATTGTTCAAAAAGCTGGTCAGAAAGATGTTGCCCCTTACCAAAGATCTGCTTAAGCCAAGCAAAAGCCTCAATATAAGGATTGTCGGGTGTTGTGCTTAAAAAATTTAAGGCCAATGCAAGTGGACGCAAGCGCTTTTTAACAAATGAGGACTGTTTATCAGTAATGTCCCATTTCGCGTCGTAATATAAATCATAGACTGCACCCTATCTGCAATTCCCTGCATCACCAATGAAGATCCTACTGCGCTGCAAAAAACACTTTTTTCAATCTTCGAAGCTTTTTTAAACTATCTTGTTATAGCAAAATTTATTATTTTTAATATAAAATCAGTTAATAATTTATAATAAATAATAAAGTTAATACAATAAAATAATTGACATATCAATTATTTATTAAATAATAATCAACTAAATTATTAATTGCAAAATATAAAAATGAAAAAATATCATAAAATACTAATTATTTCCTCTTTAATGCTCATTATTAATCAAATTTCTTTTGCACAGCATAAAATGGAGCAAGATTCTTTCATGTCAAGTCACAGTAGTGGTGTGGGAATCAAAGCCTTTATAGAACATTGTCTAAATAATGGAATTAACTTGGTAGAACCTAATACAGAACTTTCGTTATTACACTTAGCAGTGTTTCAGGAACGAAAAAGTGATTTATTAAAGCTTATAGAGAATGGAGCTAGCGTTAATGCCAAAACAAAAAAAGGTTATTACCCATTATATATTGCTGCTTTTAAAGGCTATACTGAAATCGTCCATATTTTAATTGAGAATGGAGCTGATATTAATTCGAAAACAAATTTAGGTTTTACTCCACTATACATTGCTGCAGAAGCTAATCATACTGAAATTGTCTCCATTTTAATAGAGAACGGCGCCGATGTTAATTTGCAAGACAATGACGGCTTTACTGCTTTACATGTAGCTTCGGAATTAGGTCATACTGAAATCGTTCATCTTTTAATCAAGAATGGCGCTCATATTAATTCGATAGCCAATGATGGTTCTACTCCCCTAGCGTTAGCTTTATCTGAAGATCATTCTGCAACAGTCGATCTCTTAACCAAGAACGGAGGGCATATTAAAAAATCAAAATGAAAAAATATAACAAAATACTCTTGACCCTTATTAGTCATTAATTTGGTATTGAGTTATTTATAGAACACTGCTTCGAAAATGCATCGATTTAAAAATGCCGAAAACAGCATTTCCATTACTTCATTTAGCAACTCTTAAAAATCGAGTGGATCACCTATCTAAACTTTTAGAAAAAAATGCTGACGAGATAAATTGCAAAGCAAAAAAAGATTTTGTAACTTTATATCTGGCTGCAAAATAAATTTCAAAATAACAGAATCAATAATTTTAACTTAAAATAATATAATAAAAAATGAATAAAACAAAAAACCCAGTATCCCAATCATATAGAGACATATCATATCTTATTCAAACGGATAGACCGATTGATTTCACTCAATCCCTTGCTCCACAAATTCAAAAAATCACGTGCAGTGTAGGAGGAGCGAAAAAAGGCCAAGAAGCTATATATATTGCGAGAAATTCTGCATTATCCGATGTCGCACAAAGTCTTAAAGGAGCAATATCTCGATACAAATATACAATAGAGACAACGACGGAATTTCAAACAAATCAATTTCAAATTGATGCTCAGAAGAGCAAGCCACTTTCATTCCGTCATATAGAGTCCATAAAAGTCACATATATTGATGGAACGCCTCACAATATTCAAGTTCATGCGCGAAAAATGAATTGTGATCTATTTTCTCTAAACAACTATCTGAAGAACCGACCGGCAGATAAAGCAGAAATAGCAATATGGGAGAAAGGCCTACTAGATATATTGCAAGCAATTCCTTTAGATGAAGCCGAAATTGAAACGTCAAAAGAAAAAATTGCCGAGAAAGTGGTATCTATCAATAATAAAAGCCCGTCCTCTTCTTATAGTTATTATTCTATAGCGGCAATGGTTTTGGTATATGCAAATGCTGCATGGCAGATTTTTAGCAATCTTGGTTTCATGATGGCAAGTTATCTTTACCTAAATGGTGCCTCGCTACAGAAAATTCTGCCACACTTGCTTTCAGATGCAAACTTACCTCAAGAGCATTTAAATTCATATATTAACCAATATTTAGAAGCTGCAAGAATGCAACCAGAGTTAAACGCAAGAGCACTATTTTTTGATGC
>JABDAI010000102.1 GCA_013289195.1 Verrucomicrobiota bacterium | reverse complement strand
TTGGTAAACGAAACTTCTTTTATACAAGAAGCTGAAAGTGGCCCTGGTACTGATCTGCAAATTCGCTCAGTTGAGAGTTATAACGTTAAAAATCTTACTGACAATGAAAGAAACTTTATCGACCATGCAGCTATATTCTGTGTAGCAATGGCCAATATGTTCGAAGAATTAAAGAGAAGTCAGACGAATCAGCCAATCGAAGCAGCAAATGGAGAAATAGCAATTGAGGAGTCTTTTTGCTTAGAACCTATTGTGCTTGAAGAGCCGTCTACTGATGACGAAGCCGTAGAAAGAAGCTTTATTGAAGAAGCGCTAAAATTTGCTATAGCATTGAAATTGTTTGCGGAAGAATCGGAAAAACTAATTAATTTTGCTATAGAAGAAGCCAAATTTCCGGCTGAATCCACTCCGGAAAGCCGAGCAGAATTGATACAAGAAATAAAAGACAACCAAGCAACAATAATAAATCAATATATTTTGGATAATCAAGATATTATGGCGAAATGGAATCTCAGTTTATCAATATTTAATTTTGCGTTTTTACGTGAAGCCCTTTCTGTAGTAGTATCAAATGTTTCAACAACTTTGTCAAATGCTGCATCAAATGCTCAAGGAGCTGCATCAACTATTGTTGCTGGTGCAACAGCAGGGATCTCAAACATAGCATCAGGTGTTTCAACAAGAGCTGCAGCCGCTTTCTCTTATTTCTGGACACCAAAAAACTAAAATTAAAATATATTTATTTAATTCCTAAAAAGCTAAAGGAAACTTTAGCTTTTTTTTAGGTTTTGTGAAATGCATTCTAAGACATTTAGTGGTTTTATATATTAATTATTGTAGTGATTGTATGATTTTAAAATTGACATTCACGTTATATATCTACATAATAAACCTATGAAAGTACAAGTAAAACAAAATCAAGAAATTGATAAACAAAAAATTCCTGCAGCAAGTAATCTTTCCGGTAGGGTGGTAATTCAAAATCAAGACACTGTAAGTCATATACGTAATTTGATTAAAGAAAATACGTACTATATTCAACTTTCAAATAGATGTGTTCAAGCGTGTAGCGCTTTAAAGGTTGTATTCGGTATTCTTATATATTTAGGAGTTCAGTTATTTATCTTAGTGCCCGTTTTTTTGCTCTGGTATTTAAAAATATCTTTAAAAGGAGGAATGATGCCAGAGGAATTATTGACTGCATTGGGACTGTATAATGGAACTGGAACTAAATGAACACTCACTTTTGTTTCATGTAAGTTGACTTTCTACACTCGGCGAATAAAATTCTATTCCATTCACTTCATTTTCTTTTGCGCCATGGGTGTTTTCCCTCTTTAGGGCTTTCTACCATTTTCTTGGCTATGGGTTGTTCCGGTTCTAGACTGGGTAAAAGTTTTTGAGCCTTTTCTAAAGTTTTACTCACAACGCGATCTGTAGTTTCTTCTATTACATTTCCTATTGGGCTCTCGATATAATGTTCGATGACTTTTGGTAATAGATAAGCAACAACCGGAACAAAAAGTGGATTGACGCTATTCAATACGTTTTTTTGAGTCTCTTTAAGAAATCCTATTAAACCGAGTGTTTTCATCGAGAGTGGACCTGATGTTAAAAACTTAATGAGGGATTGTTTTAATGGAGAATTTGGGGATAATATTATTGTTGCCATCAAACTAGTTAAGAGATCTACGTAATGTAAAGGCAAGAAGCCGGATATGGCACCTAGCGTCGGATCTAGTTTTAGCAACGGATGTGCTACCTGGGCAAAAATAGAGAGATTGACTGATATTATGTGATAAAGCGCCAATTCTAATACATATGGAGGAAGAAATTCAGTACCTTGTTTTGCAAATTCCGTTAAAATTGCAGTTATGTCAAGCTTTTGAATAACAGCGATTGGAGACATTTTCCATAAGTCTTCTGTAACCCATTTATGCACTAAATTTGTCGCATAATGAGTCAAATCAGTGACGGGCCTCTGTGACATTTGTTTAGTGCTTAAAAAAGTTTCGATAGCTTTATTGACACCTTCCTCTTCTTGTGATGTAACGCCAGCTGCAAGAGATACCATGAAAGGAAGCGTTAAAGCTGTTGCAGAAAGGGCAAAATTTCCTGCACAATGAACTGAAGTATCAGCTAGATCCCGCATTTTTGATCCAAGCTGGCCGGCTGGACTTTCGCTGAGGGCAGACAGCAGTGCGTGAGAAGCGAAGCTAAGTACCTGGGTTGCAATCTCCGTATTTTCCTTACCGTACTCATACATCTGTGCAAGCCAGTCTTGCCAGGATAAAGTTTGATCCTCTCCCCAGATAGCAGCTCTTTCAGCAAAGGAAATGAAACCGGTACACAGCCATCCCATCCATCCTTCAGACTTTTTTTTCAAATCCTTTTTGGCTTCTTCTAAATAAACTTTCTGTTTTTCAATTGGCTCATCGGCGAATTGTTTTACCTTCAGTTCAATGTCCTCTTTAGATAAAGCAGATGGATCTTTTGCTTGTATTTGCAGTAGCACTTGATAAAATGCTTTTTTTAAGAATTCCGGACTACTTTCATGCTTAATCTTTTCTAAAGCAGCTTTGAAATTCTTTAAATATACTTTTTGTTCTTCAACGGTTAGATTAGCAAATTTTTCTAAG
>JABDAI010000101.1 GCA_013289195.1 Verrucomicrobiota bacterium | reverse complement strand
TTTCCAACCGCGTAAGCGTATTTCCTTCAATTGCATTACTCGTATAAGTAAGTTCTATGCGGAACCAATCCTCCAAATTCTTCACAAAACTAGGATTCAAGGGTCTAAAACTATCTAATTCCCTCTTTTTTTCCATCAAATCCTGTATTTTCATACTGTAAAAAATAAAACAATACCTGATGCTTTACAAGATTATAACAAACCTTTTTCTTACCTCGAACTGCAGTTATAAAGACTTTGTTCGTTTTTTCTCACTTTTGCACCCTAGTTTAGTCTGGACATCATAACTATTTTTTTTATTACTTTTTACTACTTTGATTTGAAATTTTTTATATCTCTGACTCATATTTTTGCACTAAACAAAACATAAACTTTAAAATGCAAATCCCACAAGAAAGAAGAAAACAAGAAACAGTAATTGGATTAGAAAACCAAACAAATATCACTCGGCAAACGCACGATACTAGTCCTCGTGCATTGAATGTAGGAAAAGGATTTCAATTGTCTTTTGAAGGGATTTGCCACATGAAGGATATTTTCGAGCGTATTACCACAGATTGTAATTTCGACTTTCAAACTTTTCTTACCTTTAGATTAATTTCAAAATCAATCTGCGGCTGCGAAGTCATGCGTTTTTTTCTACAAAACAACGTTAAAATATCTTTTATGTTGATTGAACTTGTTGAGAGTTTTTACAAATTTGTTCAAGATAAATTGCTGTTTGCTGAAAGAGAAAAGGTAGTAACTTATACTGGTTGTTCATTTTTTGAGTTTTCCCATTATTTTAATTATCTAAACAAAAACCTATATTACATTTTAAGAATCGATAATATTAATGAAATAAAGCATCTAAATCAGGCTCTTCTAGAAAACAAGGATATAACTTTAGATCACATTAAAGGCTTAGATTTAAAAAAAATTGGTATTGACTCCAATAATATTGAATTCATATCAAAGTTTTTATTGAACATCGCCGAATATGGGAATTCTGCTCTCTTGGGGCTTTCCCTTGGTTATATCGATACCCATTTAATGCCTCAAGATAAATACCATCTAAAGCTTCCAACCAAATTTTGTAATCTAGAAAGTCTCTCTATCCAATCTCTTCACCATTCGACACTTATTTTCTTTCCAGAATTTCCTAAACTAAAAAATTTTACAGTTGGATCTATAAGTTATGGAGCTGATATTCATTTTCCCCATTGCCTAAACAATCTTACAACATGTATCATAGGCGGTCTATATACCGGCCTTGAACTGCCCGAACTTCCGAATCTAAAAAAACTTTGCATTGGAAGCCTTCTTACTCATCCGGATCAAAAGAACATGGATTCCAGCGAGTATGAAGGTTGGATTGATTTACCAGAATCTCTGCCAAACCTCACATATCTTTCTATTAATAAAATTGAAGAAGATCTAATTTTTCATCTAGAGGCCAAACTTAATAATTTAAAAACATTAGTTTTTGGACCCATTGGACTGAATGTAGAAATTAAATTGCAACCCCCCCTTGATAATCTTACAGACCTATCCATGGATAATCTCTTACACGATACTGTTTTTGAGCTTCCACCCTCCCTTGCTAACCTCAAAACTTTTTCTATACAAAGGATTCAAAGTCGTGCCAAAATTCATTTTCCACCTCTCAATAATTTTGAAACTCTTATCATTGGCGATATTGATGATGCAGTAGACATCAGGTTCCAAGGTCTATTGCCAAAGTTTAAAACGCTAAACATTAAAAGTATCCAAAAGTCGACCACTTTTCAATTATCTGATGAACTCGTTAATATCAAAGAATTTAAGATTACATCTCTTGGTTATAACTCTGTCCTTATATTACCTAAATCACTACCTGAGCTTGTCAATCTCACAATTAACCAAATTTCATCTGGAGCAAAATATGATTTATCATCTACCTCATTCCCTAATCTCCAAAACCTAAATCTCGATTCAGTTTCAGTAAAACCTGCACTCGTTGTACCATCCCCACTTTTCAGCTTTTACATTGACGAAATTAGCAAAAATACCGATTTTATTGTTTCATCCGATTCAATTAAAAATCTTACAGAGTTTACTATTAGAAATATCGAAGAGTCTGCTAAAGTAACTTTTAATGGTGCATTTAATAATTTGGAAATCCTCAATCTGGGTAATATTAAACCAAAATCTCAGCTTCATTTTTCTAATTGTTCCTTCAATAACCTTAAAACCCTTACCCTTGGCTATATTGAAAGTGGTGATTTTTGGTTACCTGATTCACTGAATAAGGTCAAAACAATCATCATTCGGGAAATTAGTCGTGAGTGCGTTAGTTTTAGCTTCCCATCTACTTTAGATAATCTTACTACTCTAGAAATTAAATCTCTTTATGTTGGTTGCAAGACGCAATTTGAACTCCCCAAATTTCTTCCTAATCTCAAAAACCTAATCATTGATAACTATAAAGCTACTCTTCAACTGCCAAGCCTAACAAATGCAACAAAAAGTTTTTCTATTAATGGACTTTACATCGAGGCCAGAGACAAACTATTGGATTTAATAAACTCCGCATTAATTCCTGATTGCCCTCTTCAGGAAACCGATCACCTATCACCTTTAGATTCGACTTTTGAGCAAACTCACTTCAGTTAATAAAACACTTTTTCTAAAAATAGCCCTTTTGCCGGTACCGTTACCACTTTGTGCGTGCGA
>JABDAI010000100.1 GCA_013289195.1 Verrucomicrobiota bacterium | reverse complement strand
TTGAAGATCTGTCCAATTTTTGGGGCACATTTCAGTTCTACAGGAAATGGAAACATTGACGAAAGTGAAATACACAAGAAAATACGGACACATCCTCACAGAGTTAACAAAACAGCAAAGGGAAGTGCTAAAAACTTTCAACATTGCCCTCCCGAATAAATCCTTGGTATAATGTTTCCGAGAATTTAGGGTATGATAGAAAAAATAAATGTTGCGTACTGTGAAATTATTACAGAAAATCACTGTTAAGTTGTATTAACTCGATAAAGCATTTTATGAAAAGTATTTTGAGATTTAAAATAAAGACTGCTATTCTAATATTTTTTCTAGTGAATACTTTCTATGGAGTAGTGTATGCTGGAGAAAAAAATAATGAGAAAACCATTTTGCTTACAAAAGATAGTTTTAAAAACATTGCTGATCGATTAAGTAAAGATGACCCACTAATTATTGCACTAGATGCGCAATTTACACTAACAGAGAAAGAATTGAATGGATTGTATGATACAATTAAAAATAATACGGAATTGGGCCATATATCGTGGCATAAAGACCAGAGTATGGGCTACAAAGTTTTTCGACAAATAGATGCAAAGTTAATAGACAATAATAAGAATTATAGAGATCATCCAAATGATTACATACACGGATTATTAAGTAAGCATGTATATAATGATGTAGATGAAGATATGTGTGTTCTTTTAGGTTCTGAATTTGACTCTTACTTAAAAGATTGGCGAGTAGCAAAAATTTTCGATGATACTACAAATAGTGGTTATTATGGAGCTATATATATAAACGATAAAATCCACCAACTTGTTTTAGCAAATAGAGGATCTTGCGCTCCAATAGAAGGATTGGTTAGTAAAAATGGTGATTGGAAAACAAATTTTGAAGAAATATTAGGAGGACAGATACTAGTGGGTCAACAAGCTTGGAATTATCAAGCAACATTTTCAGCTGTAAAATTGGCAAAAAAAACTGGCTATCGATTATCAATTACTGGTCATTCATTGGGTGCATGGTTAGCTGAATTAAGTTTATTTTATTGTCATGCTTATTTTGATTATTCTAATATAAAAGCCGTGACATTTGATAGTCCAGGCAGTGAGCCCATGATGAAAAAACTTCAATCTAATATTCAAAGTAAGCATACACAAGTAGACTTAGATGCACTAGAAATTATTACTTATTTGGTAATGCCTAATCCAATCAATTGCTGCAATAAACATGTAGGAACAGTTTATCGAATAAATCCAAAAATGAAACTGATAGATTGGATAAAAGATAACGTGCCAAATTTTATAAAGAATTTAGCAGGAGAAGACAAAATAAAAGGAGTTTTAGCAGTTGAAGGGCATTTTTTAGATGGAATATTAAAAACCTTTGATCCGATTACAGGAAAACCAAAAAATTATATTAGAATGGCTGATTGGCCTACCATAAAATATACTGGAGATTCAAAAGACTTTTCTGATCGAGGAAAAGAATCAATAAAAAAGTGGTTTTGTAAAGCCGATGAATTATGTCTGACTAAGACCGTACTTGATTATACCGTTAGTGATACAACGATTATGAGTATGGTCGGTTTATTGAAAAGTTTAAGTGATATCAATCAAGAACAATACTGGGAATATTTTAGCCATATTGACTTAGAAGAAGAAAACAAAAAGAATGTAGATTTGGAAAAACCTATCAATTTTGACAATCGATTTTCATTGATTACTAAGGCAAAATATAGAGAAGAAATTGGTGATGTTTATATATTGGATTTAAAAAAAGGAAGTGTTGATGAGTATCTCTATGAGTTAGATAAGATTAATATAGAATTAGACAGAATTAATGATTTATCACAAAGGTTAAAAATTCAGTTAAAAGACATTGCTTCGAGTTTTAATATACAATCAGTTGGTGGTAATAAATATTATTTAATGCCTAATTTAGGACATAATGTTGAAAGTATTAGACAAAAAATGCAAGGATTACTGTATGTAACACCCAAAAATATTTTGGGTATATTTCAGACGGTAATCCATCAAAATACAATGGCTTTCACCATAACTGGTGATACGGTAATCGAATTTAAATCCCAAGAAATAAAAAAATTAGCTGAAAATTTACCATTGGAACCAACGTTTTACATAAGGAGGAAAAATTCAGAGGAAAAATTGAAGAAAAAATTAGCCACAGAACATATAGTGATAATTAGTGGAGCCGAAGGAGTGGGGAAAACTAGTTTAGCCATAAAGTATGGAAACGACTGTAAAAGAGAAAAAAATCAACAAGTAAGGTGGTTAAGAGGAACTCAAATTGAAGAAGAGTTTTTACAACTTGCCAAAGAAATGCACATAAATATAGAGGAGGGGTTTATGGCAGAGGCGATGAAAAACTTTCTAATAATCAACAAGTATTATTCATTTTTGATAATGTAAGGAGATTAAAAGAAATCGAAAAATATTTGGAAAATCTTCCCAATAATGCAAAAATAATAATTACATCCCAAAATGATGACTTATTAATGGAAATGGAAATTGAGCCTATTAGACTGGAAGGCTTTAATGCAGAAGAAGCCAAACTGTATCTCACTAACACACTTCATAAAAATGAAAAAGAAATTGAAGTATTAATAAAAACAACAGGAACATCGCCATTTAAATTATCTAGAGTAGCCGCTTACTTAAAAGAATATAATTTAATGAGTTTAGATGAATATATAGCAGATTATAATAAGATCGAGAAAAGTCAAACTGAAAATGAAGATAATCCCGAAGTAAAATTATTGCTGAGAAATTTAAAAGAACAATCTCCAGAA
>JABDAI010000099.1 GCA_013289195.1 Verrucomicrobiota bacterium | reverse complement strand
ATAGTCGCCTTTTTCGACAGTTTCGCAACTCCGTTATTCAGTGTTTTGAATTTACCTATGAACTTTCATGGAAAATGCTTAAACGTCGCCTAGAGCTAGATGCGCCAACCCCAAGCGTTATTGATGAATTAAGTTATAACGATATGATGAGAGAAGGGGCGATACGAGGTTTAATTTCTGATCCTGTGGTTTGGATGGAGTATCGTAAAGAGCGAAATGTAACTTCGCATGCCTATAATGAAGAGATGGCGCAAGAAGTTTATTTGACAGCGATAGAGTTCCTGAAGGATGCCAGTGATTTGCTTAAAGTATTGCAGGAAAAAAATCGATGAGCGCGGAAGAAATCGATTTGCCGCAAGCCGATTTGGATATCATTAAACGTTTGTTACAAGAGTATGTTCCTCAGTATGAAGTCAGAGCTTTTGGATCCCGTGTTATGAAAACGGCCAAAAAGTTCTCAGACCTGGATTTAGTTATCGTCACATCAAGCCCATTACCTTTATCCATTCTGGCAGCTTTAGTAGATGCATTCAGTTATTCAAAATTGCCTATCAAAGTCGACGTGCTTGATTGGTCAAGAATAGATGAAAATTTTCAAAAAATGATTTTAAAAAAATTCATTATAATACAACAGAAGAGTTAGATTTAACTGATCTATATTTTCTTATGTTTATGCAAGTATGGCCAAGGAGGGTGTAGTGTTATCTAAGTCACCAAACGGAAATGCGTTTCTCAGCATTCATGCCGACGTAGTTCAGTTGGTAGAGCAACTGATTCGTAATCAGTGGGTCACGTGTTCGATTTGCGTCGTCGGCATGAGAATAATCAAGGGGTTACGGATTAAGAATGATTAATAATAGATCAACAACTTTTTAAACGTTCCTGTAAACGTTCCTAGGGATAGCGTGCTAGAGCCTAAAAGGCGGGCGCGGGTTCAAATGCAGTGAAAGGGATAGAGCCAATATGGATAAGCTAAAAATACTGATCATCGATGATGATCAGGTTGACCGTAAGAATTACCGCAGTCTTTTAACAGACAACCCTATTTTTCAAACAGAAATCCTCGAAGCCGATAATGCAAAGAATGGTATTGAGCTTTGGGAAAAGAATACGGTGGACTGTATTTTATTAGATTATCGGCTGCCTGATATGGATGGGGTAGAAGTAGTAAAGATCATAAAAAATAAGGGTTATAAAAACACCCCTATCGTTATGTTAACTGGGTTGGGTAACGAGAAGGTGGCTGTTGCGGCAATGAAAGAAGGCGCAACCGATTATCTTGTTAAAGACGAAATTAATGCACATATTTTAGTAACCTCAATTACCAATGCTGTTACTCAATTAAAATTAGAGAAACAACTGCTAAGGTATCGAGAACTGGAAGAGCAAAAAAGAATTGCAGAAGAGCAATACCGGTTAAAAAATGAATTTTTAACCAATATGACCCATGAGTTACGTACTCCACTAAATCCAATTATAGGATTTACGCAGATAGTTCACGATGAGGTAATGGGGAGCGTTAATAAAGAACAAAAATCTGCTTTAGAACGAGTCTTAACTAGTGCCCACCATCTGCTGCAACTAATTGATAATGCAATTGAGATTTCAGAGCTTGAAGCGGGCAAGATAATATTTGAACCTAAAGAATTTACTTTGTCTCAAGTAATTAATGAAGTAATGGATAGTCTGAGTGCTCTGGCAAGTGAAAAGAAAATTAGGGTAACGAGTGAGGTTGAGAAAAATATATCAACTGTTTATCTTGACCCTACGCGATTTAAGCATCTTCTTAATAATTATTTATCAAATGCCATTAAATTCACTCCTGAGTTAGGGTGGGTTAACATCCGTATTAAATCTGAAACAGCTACAAGCTTTCGCCTGGAAGTAGAAGATAGCGGCATTGGGATAGAGCCACAGGATATGAATAAACTTTTTACTACCTTTCAGCAATTAGACTCCAGCGCATCAAAGCAGTATCAAGGGACAGGGCTGGGGCTTTCTTTAACAAAGCACTTAGTGGAAGCTCAGGGTGGGCAAGTGGGTGTAAACTCTGTTCCGGGTAAAGGAAGTACTTTCTATGCTATCTTACCTCGCAAGCAAGCTGGAGCACTCATTATGCCGTCAGGTAAGATCAAGTCTAACGCAGTTTAAAATGTATCAACTATGCTTTTATATAAGGGAAGAAAGGCATCGAAATCGAGAGGCTTTAGGAAGTAACCCGCCACATTTAAACCTTGAACAGCTTTCATATCTCTATCAGCCCCAGAACTTGAAAGAATAAACACCGTCAGTGCTGAAAATTGGGGGTCAGAACGTAATATTTTTAAAAATTCAAGACCATTCATTTTTGGCATATTATTATCAAGAATAATAACTTTGGGGCTGGGGTCCATTTTGGCTACCTTATTTCTACCATAAATTTTATCTAAGGCTTCAACGCCATTGCCGACTACAGTCAGCGTATTTTTTATCCCATACTCTGAAAATCCGTATTTGATATATTTAATGTCAATAGCATCATCTTCAACTAATAGAACATGTAGGTTGCTGTCCGATATACTCATTCTATCCTCGATGCTTAATACTTAAGCAATGATTGATAATTCATCGTTTAGGTTTAGTGATTGTAAATGGGGGCTTTTAGGCCAGGTAAAACGAAAAGTCGCGCCTTTTCCTTTGCTGGACTCAACCATAATTGTTCCGCCTTGTGATTCTACAATTTTTTTTACGATAGATAAGCCAATGCCTGTGCTTTCTATTTTGTCCTTAGATTGTAAGGTTTGAAACATTTCAAAAATTACCTTATGATATTCAGCCTCAATGCCAGGCCCATCATCAGTTACAAAAAATTCATAAAATTTAC
>JABDAI010000098.1 GCA_013289195.1 Verrucomicrobiota bacterium | reverse complement strand
ACGAATAGGGCATGCAGAAAATTATTAGATAAAATGACTATGGTAGTTGTATCTGATCAGGATATAATCAATCTTTTTAAATGCCAGGAATCTGAGCGATGTGATTCTGAGTTAATGCAAAAATTCCAATTTGCACGAGATAACGAATATGGTATAAAAATGGAATTAAATGGTGATTTCTTAGGTTTGGCCATCGGTCTTGACAGTTTTTCCGGGAATAATTTAAGCATGTTTAAAGGAAAAATTATTGCCCAAATCCAATGGCCATCTGATGATTCGGAAATAAAAAATGCAGAAAAAGTGATTGCTGTCTTGCAAGGTTTCAGAAAAGATATAGAAATTACTTACGTGTGAGAAAAAACTATTGACTTTTTTAAAAAACAACTATAATTTTAATTCTAACAATGAATAAAAATAGATACATAAACGTTTTGGGAGCTAATCTGGTGGTACTTCTATCCACGAGAAGCGGGCGTTTGTGTTAACGTAAACTTTAACTAAACCCGCTTATCTATACATAAGCGGGTTTTTTCTTTTTTTAACCATGAAATCAAATCAATACATTTTAGTTCACAATAGAGTAGTTACAATGCTGTTATCAGTACTAAGTCTGCGGGCTCTGCTTCTGCTTATCGTCTGTAAGCGGCTATGTTAATTTATAATTTATATTTATGAACAAAACCCGCTTAAGCTGAACTGAAGCGGGTTTTTTATTTCCGAATTTAGCATAAGGCTAAAATACACAAATAAACACAAAATAGAAAGCAAAATAAAATGAATACAGCACAATATCAAAATTCAAAACGTTCTGGACAAGTTCCTTGTCAGATAGATCCAAGTCGTATTAAAGATATGAATACGACCTGTGGTACAATAGGCGTTGGGGTGATATGTCGTGATAGAATAACAACTACAGACGGGAGAACATTCGTTCGAACAGATATGGGACCAATCGGTTATTCGATGCGCGATGAGTCTGGGAATACAAAGTTCTGTTCTTTTTGGAATAGAGGTATTCAAGGTTCAGAAAGTAAATAATAGTCACTAGCAATATCGGGTAGTGTCTTTAAAGATGCTACTCGATATTTTTAAATATAATATAATTGACGTTCAAAGACGCTGCTTGTTAAACCACTGAAGCATAAAATAGACTACTGAAGCTTAATTAATCTTGCTATTATTTATAGTGTACAATACACAATAGTTTAGGAAATACATATGGAGACACAAAAGAAAAAAGAATCTTGGAGTTCGCAAACTGGAGTCATTTTGGCAGTCACTGGGAGTGCTGTAGGTCTTGCGAATTTTCTACGTTTTCCCGGACAGGCGGCGCAATTTGGGGGTGGGGCCTTTATGTTAGCATATTTCCTTTCATTAGTGATTCTTGCCTTGCCCATTGCTTGGGCAGAATGGACTATGGGGCGTATGGGAGGGCAAAAAGGATTTTCTTCCTGCCCAGGGATTCTCAATGTTATTTGTAAGCATCCGTCGGCGAAATACTTTGGAATATTAGGTGTTATGGTTCCTTTAGTTATTTATATGTTTTATTCGTATGTAGAGGCTTGGTGTTTGGGGTATGCAGTTAATTTTGCGACAAATTCTATTCACTTTTCAAATATTGATGAATCTTCTTCCTTTTGGGCAAAATTTATCGGTGCGGGCGAAGATGGGTCTGCAATTGGTTTTGGCTATAAAGAAGTGGGTGTTTATTTGATTGTAGCTACTATTATTAATCTTACTTTAATTTATCGAGGTATTTCTAAAGGTATAGAAACTTTTGTAAGATATGCTATTCCTGCATTAATATTAATCGCATTTATTATTCTTATTAGAGTGTTAACATTGGGGACTCCTGATTCAAGTAAACCACAGCAGAATGTTATAAATGGATTAGGTTTTATGTGGAATCCTACTAAAGTTTATTTCGAAGAATTGAATAAGAGCACAGATAAATGGGATCGTGTTGTCGAGGTAATTGGAGATAAAAGTAGAGTTGAACATAATAAAAAAGTTGAAGAGAATCCATCTAAGTATCGGGTGAGGAATATTACAGTTTTAGAGCAATTGCGAAGTCCTAACCTTTGGTTAGCTGCGGCAGGGCAGGTATTTTTCTCTCTTTCGGTAGGGTTAGGAATTATTATAACTTATGCAAGTTATTTGAAAAAAGATGACGATGTCGTCTTGAGCAGTTTGTGCGCTTGCAGTGCAAATGAATTTACGGAAGTCGGGTTGGGGGGGTTGATTGGGTTACCTGCGGCATTTGCATTTTTGGGAGCAGCGGGTGTTGTTGGTCAAACGACTTTTGGACTGGGTTTTAAGTCATTGCCGATGGTATTTTCGGCAATGGAGTTTGGGAGTGTGTTTGGGAGCTTATTTTTCTTTTTACTTTTTTTGGCAGCTGTAAATGGGTCGATTTCTTGTCTTCAGCCAAGCATTGCGTTTTTGGAAGAGACTTTGCGCATTGGGCGGAAAAGCTCTGTGGCCTTAGTTGGACTGATAGCGACATTGGGAGTGGGCTTTGTTCTTTATTTTAGTAAAGATGCAATGGCATTAGAGGCGCTCAACTTCTGGGCGGGGACTTTTTTAGTCTATGTTATTGCTACGGTTCAAATTATAATTTTTAGTTGGGTATTAGGAGTTAATACGGGTTTTGAAGAAGCGCATAAAGGGGCTGCGGTGAAAATACCTTATTTTTTTAAATTCATTACCAAATATGTTTCTCCTGCGTTTCTTTTGACGATTTTTGCTTTTTGGATTATATTTGGTGTATTGGGAGTTGGGCGCCAAGGGCTTGATCCCCATATTATTGACTTAATTGGTTCAGCTGATAACGAGCCCAGTATCGTTGCATGGGCAAGTATTGCGCTGATCCTTGTGATATTTATTTTTATGAGTCTAATAGTTTCACGGGCTCCTGGCTATAAATTAAAGAAAGAAAAGCAATGACTATAAGTGGT
>JABDAI010000097.1 GCA_013289195.1 Verrucomicrobiota bacterium | reverse complement strand
TCACACTTCTAGGACGTGAATGCTCGATTTGAGAAATATTTTTTAACCGGTCGTTAATCGTTTCGATGATACAACGCTTTCTTAGCAAGATTTTATCTATTTTTCATGCCTTTTCTAATCCCTGTAAATAATGTTGTACCTTGTTTTAAGGGATAATCATCGAGTATTTTTGAGATGTATACTTTATCCCCAAAAAGTTTACCCTATAATTCTTTAGCTAAATAACTAACAGGTGATCTGTCATCAACGTTGCCTGAAGTAATGGTAAAGGATAGTATTTCTTCAGAATCATTAACAATCAGATGCAATTTGAAACCAAAAAACCAGCCGATAGTGGATTTGCCTTTTTTAGCAATTCTTTTAAAAACTTTATTGCGATTCATTCTCTTAGGCTAGCATACTTGAATAGTGGTACTATCAATAAAACTGATACCCGAAACTTCACCTCTTAAACTATGGGCATAGGCACACAAAGGCAAAAGACACCTGGGCTGTTCCACTGCTCCCCATACCCCAAAACTCACCTTTTGTGCAGTTCTATAAGATGATTATCAATAGTAAGCTTACAACTAAGATGAAAAATGATGCATATTTGATAGCTAATATTTTTTGATAAGTATCCCAAGTAATATGATCATCTCCATACGAACGCGCGAAAGGATGCTTGGTTATTTGGCAATAAATATCCAAATACTTACTTAACCAGAGACAATATTTGCGATACTCATACTTAGGATCCTGAAGAATCTGTGATTTCTGAGGCTCTTCCAGTAAATTTTGATCAATAAGCTTGTTAAGAATGCTTAGTGCCTTCCAATCGCGATGTTCGATCATCCAGTTTTTATAAATTTTAAGATAATGCACTATTTGGTCGACCATGGTTTTCAATTCAGTAGAAGATATCCTTTTTAATAAGTCTTCATCGATCAGTCGATGAATGACATTAAACGTGTAATCAATGGAGCGGAAGTCTCTCTTCTGAAGTTGCAATATAAAGTATTTGAAAAGACAATTTATATTAGGAGAAGCAGCTTTTACTATAGGAAAAAAACAATACGTTGCGCTAATTAAACGGGATGTATGAAGTGTCAACCAAGCTGGTGCATTCTCAAAATAAACATTATTAAAACTCATGCACTCAGATTGCGGAACCCATTCAATCATTTTTTCTAGCAGAAACACAGATGAACTTTTATAGAGCAATATGCAAGTTGATCTAACACGACCTATACCGCTCATCCTTTGATCTTCCACTACTTTATTAAAGATTAATCCTGATATTTCTTTTGAACTATTGCAGACTGGAATATGGTTATTTATAGAACCTAATTTGTCGTTCATTTATTTTAAAGTTATTTATCGTTTAATGAAAATTAATTTTCATTAAACGATAAATAAAAATGCCTTGTATAGCAAATGATAAAATTCGAAATTATTCATATTTGGCCCAGTGTTACGGTCCGCGTCTATGGAAATCACTTCTACTCCTTCTTGGTCTCCATTCTCAACTGCACAAAGAAAATTCCATCCAATTTGTCCATTCTTAGAATCTGCTCCAGCATCAAGCAAAATTTTCACAATTCCAAGAAATCCTGCTCCAGCCGACAGCCGAAGTGCTTCCATATTACGAGCTTTCGGATTTGCTTCCCATTTTATAAGCAATTTAATAATTCCTTCAAAATTTCTTGCAGCTGCCAAAGTTAAAGTAGCCGTCTCTCGTGCATTTGGATCTGCTCCTGCTTCTAACAATATTTGAACTATCTCCTCACAACCCCGTTCACACCCTAAACGAAGCGCTTCTGATTCTCGAGCTTTTGGATTATCTCCCCACTTTAAAAGCGATGTAACAATTTCTTTATTTCCTCTTCGAGTCGCTTTACTAAGATTTTCCGAATCCCAATTTTTAGATTTTGGATCTGCTCCAGCTTCCAAAACAATATTGACAAGCTTTGTTTGCCTCTTTTCAACCGCCATATTAAGTACTAAATCCTTATCTAATTTTCTTAAAATTATTTTAATAGTTTCTGTATGATCATGTTCTGCTAGCATATTGAATAGTTCTAAAAAATATTTAGGATTTAAATCTGTATTATTTTCATTGAACACACTTACAATTTCAGTTTGTCTTTTCTCTACTTCAAAAAGTAACTCCTCCGATGCACCTTGTAGATCAACTTCACTTTCTATAACAGATTTAAGATTCCTTCAAAGGATATCTGTGGTAATAACCATTTGCTCTAAAGGCATACAACTCAATAATGATTGTTGAGCTCTTGAAGCACCAGATTATTTCTCAACTTCGCATTTGAGAAATAATATAATTGCAAAACTCAAGGATTCTGCGCTTCGCTGGCAAATTCATTTTCATGCTATAAGTATATTTAATATTTTAACAGGAAAAGGTTTATTAGAAACTACTACCGACGAAATAATATTTTTAAAAGATTTTGCGATTGCAAAACTTGGGGCTCCTTCACTTGCTTCAGAATTTAGAAATGATACTTTGTTTTTGTTTGCAAGTATGTTAGATAAAAATTTATTAAAAATGAATCCTAATGATATAATGATTTTTAAAGATTATTTAATCGAGAGACTCAGAGATCCTTCTACTCCTTTGAAGATACAGAATTATATAACAAATGTTTTTAATAAATTTTTAACAACAAACCCACTCCAAGTAAACATTCTAGACGTGAAGTTTATAAAAACCTATGCAATTCAAAAAATCAAAGGTTCTTCGACTTTGAAGATTAATTCCAATATCATAGCTATACTACGTTTCTTCCAAATAAATAATCTTGTGAATATCGTAGACATAAAATTACTGAGTAGACATGCCATGCAAAAAATTAAAGCTCCTTCAATTTCTCCAGAATGTTGTGAGAGAATCAATGTCTTTTTGAAAAATCTTATTCCTCTTTTGTTATCTTCCAAATGACCCCTAAATCTCTTTTTCCTTTCTCGCTTGGATATTTTAATGAATTGACAATTAGTCT
>JABDAI010000096.1:1315-3020 GCA_013289195.1 Verrucomicrobiota bacterium | reverse complement strand
AGAGCAGTGTATGTTTGCCATGTGCAAAATCAGTGCCTAAAGTTTTTCCAATAGACTTTTCATCACCTAAAACATCTATAATATCATCGTAAATTTGATAAGCTAAACCCATTTCACGACCAAAAGCAGCAATGGCTTCCACGTAATTCTCAGGATATTTTCCTAGCCGAGCCCCTAATAGGCATGATACATGAAAAAGCTCTGCAGTCTTTAAATCAATGATTCTATAATAATCATTGAGCGAATAATGATCCTGACTGGCTTGAAAAGTTTGTTTTATTTCCCCTGCGCAGACTCTTCTAATACTTTGCGAAATAGTTTGACAAACATTTCCAAATTCGAATTCAGAGGCCAATATTAAAGCATGTGAAAATAAGGCATCTCCAAGGAGCAAAGCTATTTTAGATCCATATTTTTTATCAAGTGTAGGCATATTGTGTCTAATAATTGCTTCATCAAGAATATCGTCGTGGATTAAAGTAGCCAAATGAACTAGTTCAATGACTCCTGCTACCTTTATTAAATCTTTAGAAACATAATTTTCACTTTGCCAACCGGAAAAAAAGACTAGCATTGGTCGAATTCTTTTTCCTTTGTGTTCTAAGGCATACGAAACCAGATCTCTTAATTCTAATTCGAAACAATCTATTTGGGAATTTAAAAATTTATTTAACTCATCTAAATGCACACTCAATGGAGAAAAAACTTTTTCTAGACCCATTAATTTTTCGTTGTTTTGCGTTTCCAAGACCTGCATATCTATAACTTCATTGCTTTTAGAATTTTATGACAATTTATATTAGCTAAAGAGTCAAGAATATCTAATGACTTTTCGCTTGGCCAAACAGTGGCTTATGGCTATATAAAATTCTATCAATCAGTGTGAACTTTTTTTGGTACCTTATTATATCGACCGATCAGTTGGGCTTGCTCAAGAATATGTTTTTGCTTCTCCATAGCCGATAAAAGTTCTTGTTTCGTTGCACCTTCCTTGAGATCTAATTTGCTATCCAAGGCATATATTTTAAAAAAATATCTATGCTCCTTATCTGGTGGACAAGGACCTGAATAAGTTGTGCTTCCTTTGAAATTTTTCCCTCCTAAAGTTCCTTTGGGGTAATCTTGAATATTTTCTGAAAGGCTATTCACATCCAACGGTATATTATATAATATCCAATGATCAACTGTTCCACTGGGTGCATCGGGATCTTCGACAATTAACGCAAAAGATTTTGTCTTCTTTGGAAATCCAGACCACTGAAGGGGAGGAGAAACATTTTCTCCATCGCAAGTATATTTTTTCGGAATTGTTTTTCCTTCTTCAAATGCTGAGCTTGTAATTTCCAAAGCTGCCAGTTGTAAAGTCGCTAAAATGTAACAAACAATATAAAGCAAGTATTTCATTGCTTTATTATAGAGAAATCTGCTTATTCTTTGCAACAGTCTTTTAAAAAAAAATCGCTACATCCTAAAAAATAGGCATAAGAAAAACCAATTATTCTTAAGAAAATAGTAGTAAATTTTAATTTATAAAAGAGAAGTACAAAACTGCAAAACTACCAAGTCCGCTTTTTATGACGATTGCTTTTTGACCTTTTTCTGCGCTTGTGCTTATTCATTTTTAAGCGGCGCTTCTTTTTAAGATTGCCCATATATAATATTAACTTTGTTTAAATTTTTTAAATCAATACGTCCTTTATAATCG
>JABDAI010000096.1:0-1305 GCA_013289195.1 Verrucomicrobiota bacterium | reverse complement strand
ATTTAACGCAGAACTACTAAAGCTATCGGGCATAGGTGAAAAAATTTGTACTTTTTCATTATCAGTTCCCCACTCTATCGACCTTAGATGCAAGAGGATAGGCTCGAATCTTCGATTACCCACTTGATCTTCTTTTTGATCCGAGATATTATATAATCTATCCCCAAGGATGGGGATTCCAGATTCCATAGCATGAAGCCGTATTTGGTGCATACGTAGGTAATCCGTCCTAGCTTCCCAAAGTTGATAATCCCCTAGTTTGTCTATTAAATTAAATAAGGTCTTTGATTTCTTGCCTGTCTTATTAGAAACTAATACCTTGTTTTCTCTATAATGCTTCGCAATTGGCAATTCACATATTAAAGATTGTTTATCACTCTTACTTTTAGCTAAAAAAACAAAACGAAACAGCATTTTATAGGAGCCAAAAAGGTTTCTTAAATAATTGGAAGATTCTTTATTCGTCGCAATAAGAGCAATCCCACTCATCGCAGGTTCCAGAGCAAAGATACCATAATTACTTTCGAAAGGATATTCTGGCAATCCTCCCAGAGCTTTTTTTTGTTTAAGCGAGTAAATAATAGAAGGAAAATCTGGATACCAAGGATAAGCGTCGATCAAAACACCCGATGGTTTTTCTAGCGCAAGGATACCGGGAACCTCAAAAAGGATCTTGAGCTTAGTCGAAGTTTTTCCCGACAGAAGATTAGGAAGCTCTAGTTCTTTATATTCATGACTCATTTTAATATTGCTGTAAACTTTTAGTTTGGGATAAGAAAAAGTTGGCCCCCAACATCAAAAAGATACTTGGGGGCCTGGATGGGATGGGAGGAAAGAAACTATTTAATTTGAATTAGGCAGCAAAGATGTATTTGGCCATCTTAGCTTTTTGCCGTGATGCTTTATTCGGATGAATAATATCACGCTTAGCCGCTTTATCTAGCAAAGATACTAATTCCATTGCTGTAGACTTCAATTTTTCTTTATTGTCATTACGTACTTCCAGTAAAACTTTTTTAGCCAAAGTTTTTAATGTACTTTTTACTGTGCGATTACGAGCCGTTTGTTTCGTGATACGTCGTATGTCTTTCTTACTTGCCTTTAAATTAGCCATAACTACTTTTAATTGAGATAAATTATGAATAAGCTTCTCTCATTTTTGAAAGGCATAGTCAAGCTTTTTTTTAATAAATGTTCCTAGGGAGGTAAGCCGAATTTTGTTCCACAATCTTTTTTCAAAGAAAGTTGACATTCATTTATCTATCAGATGGTGAGAAATCACTATCCGATCCCTACAAAAGTAGG
>JABDAI010000095.1:2506-3035 GCA_013289195.1 Verrucomicrobiota bacterium | reverse complement strand
TAAAGAAAGCAGCTTAAGCTTGGAGCCAGTTGCGAAAGCCTTTTCACAAGTTATAGGCCAGAAAGTAGGTTTTGTTCATGACTGTATTGGGACTAAAGTTCAAAGGGCAATTGCTACTATGGAGCCGGGTTCTATTATTTTATTAGAAAATTTACGTTTCTATCCTCAGGAAGAGGAGAATGATCCGAAATTTTCGGAACAGTTGGCCTCAATAGCAGATGTTTACATTAATGATGCATTCGGAACGGCACATAGGGCACATGCTTCGACTGTAGGAGTTGCGAAGCTTGTACGTGTTCGTGGGGCAGGGCTTTTGATGTTAAAGGAGATTGAATATTTAGGGCAAAAGACAAATAAGCCGGAAAGGCCCTTTGTGGTTATATTAGGTGGAGCAAAGGTGAGTGATAAGATAAATGTTATCAATTCGTTGCTCAATAAGGCAGATGTTATGCTTATTGGTGGTGCGATGGCCTATACATTTGCATTAGCGCAGGGAAAGAGTGTAGGTGATAGCCTTGTGGAGGCCGAT
>JABDAI010000095.1:0-2496 GCA_013289195.1 Verrucomicrobiota bacterium | reverse complement strand
AAAGTAAATATTGCCAAGGAGTGCTTGAAAAAAGCTGAAGAAAAAAAAGTAAAATTTTTGCTACCGATTGATACTTTAATTACGGATCAACTTGATTTTAAAAATGGTAAGATTGGGGAATTAAAGGTTGTAGAAAAAGGTATTCCCGACGGATGGGAAGGTGTTGATATAGGGCCTAAAACTATAGAGCTTTTTAAAAAGGAAATTGCTTTGGCTAAGACAGTTTTATGGAATGGGCCAATGGGGATTTTTGAAATAGCGGATTGTGCGAAAGGGACTAATGAAATTGCCCGAGCAATTGGAGAATCCGGTGCCACCTCGATTGTGGGGGGAGGCGATTCTATTAAAGCTATAAATGAAAGTGGGTTTGCCTCAAAAATTTCATTTATTAGTACTGGAGGAGGGGCGACTCTTGAGTTTTTGGAAGGTGTAGAACTTCCTGGTTTAAAGGCATTGGAAAAACCAATGGAAATGGAGAATTGAAAGTGGAGGTAAGTAGTCATGAGACATAAAAAACAGTATTTAATTGCCGGAAACTGGAAAATGAATAAAACCACTGAGGAAGCGGTTGTATTTGCTCGCGATTTAGTGAAAGCTATTGATAATCAAAAAATTGTGAATGTTGCGCTATGTCCGCCTTTTACAATGATTCCAGCATTATCGGAAGTCTTGGATGGATCAACGGTAGCATTGGGGGCCCAAAATATGAATAGTGAGGCATCAGGAGCTTTTACAGGGGAGATTTCTGCGGAAATGTTGAGAGAATATTTTGTAACTTATGTTATTATTGGTCATAGTGAACGTCGTATGCTTTTTCATGAAAATAATGCCGTGATTAATAAAAAAGTGAAGGCGGCACTTGCTGCTAATTTACGTCCAATTCTCTGTGTGGGTGAAACATTGGAAGAACGTGAGTTGGGTAGGACACTGGATGTCATTGGGGAGCAAATTCGGGAGGGATTGAAGAATGTTTCAAGTGAGCATATTGGACGTCTAGTTGTGGCGTATGAACCTGTTTGGGCAATTGGAACTGGAAAGAATGCAACGCCGCAAATGGCTCAGGAAGTGCATGAGGCCATAAGGAGGATGCTTGACGATCAATATGGTTTAAATGGAAGTAATTTGATGATTATTTATGGTGGATCAATGAAGCCCGATAATGCAGAAGAATTATTGAGTCAGCCTGATGTAGATGGGGGACTTATTGGAGGAGCCTCTTTGATTTTCAATTCTTTTATTCAAATTATTGATTCGGCGAAGAAGGTTATTGAAGAAACTGAAGTGAAGAATTGATTTATTTTTTATATGGTTAAAAAACCATTATTATCTTTTTTATTTATACTTGTATTTTTTTTCTCTCATGATAGGTATATTTATCTTCATGGGACACGCAATGAACTCAATATTGGTAAAGCAAAGAGTGCAGGATGTATTCATCTTAGAAACGAGGACGTAATCGAACTTTTTGATCGTGTTGCAGAAGGAACATATGTTTATATTGATGGTCGACAAGGTATTTACACTTTCGAGAAAAATGATTTGTGAGTAATTGAATTATTTTTCATAGCTAAAGGAAACTATGATTTAGTAATCAAAAAGTAAATCCAGTGTCTTTTTTAAAACTTTACCAAATTCCTGAGTTTTATCTTTTTTAATGAATAAACAATCTTTGTACTTATGCTCGTTTAATACATTATTATTATAGGCGGTTACAAGTATTGTTTTGGTTTTATTTTTTTTATCAACAGTATATAGAGGAGTCCAGCGGATGGGCATGGCAAACCATGTGAAGTCGATATCCCAAGCCATGATGTTGTTTTTTTCAACATTTTTGGTGACTAGGGAGGGGTATCTTTGCAGGAAGTTAGGAATTTTGGTGTTTAAAATTCTTAATGTAAATGCAATTGGAATTTGATTAAAATATTCTTTGACGCTTGAAATTTTTCCACTGCGCCATTTTTCATAAAAATCTAGAGGGTCAAAGCCTGTTAAATTTTGTCCATTCCAAACTCCATGTCGGTTCGGTGAATCGAATTTTTGAGCAGCATACCATTGCGGAAACTGATTTGAGAGCATTACGCCCATTTCAAAATGCAAATGAGTTCTTTCTTTAGGAATGTCATTACCTAGATCAGTTCTGCCCATTACACCTATTACGTCTCCACCTTTTACAGTTTTTCCTACTTTTAAGAATTTATCAATGCTACTTAGGTGCGCATAAAGCGTATAGATGGGGGGATCGACTTTGGGATGAATGATAACGATATATTTACCATAGGAACTCCTATCGCTAGCGCAATGATTAATATATGCGACTTCTCCATCCAAAGGTTCTGAGTTAATTCGCAAAGACATCCTCCAAGAAGAAATTGAAAGTTTTGAACTCCCTAAAAACCTTATTGCTAAATGGATTCGAAAAGTCGAAGACAGAAATGACCCCGAACAAAAACAAATTCTCCTTCATGCTGAAGAACTATTTATCTCACTATTTGATAC
>JABDAI010000094.1 GCA_013289195.1 Verrucomicrobiota bacterium | reverse complement strand
CTATTTTAAGTTTAAATTATTAAAACAATGCTTCAAAAAACTACCAACGATAATTGAAGCCAAAAAGTTCCAAAAGAAATGGAAATATTTAAAAAACCAGAATTTCGCTGGCATATATCACGTAAATGCGACTTTCTCTCTCAAATGCGACTTTCTCTCTCTCTGTAGGTTGAGACAAGTTTCCAGAGCTTTCTATGATTGCTCTATACAATGTTTAGATGGCTATTCATGCAGTCCTCTGGCCCAAAGGTCTGTTCTTTGCTATAACTATGGTTGCGATTATAAGTATGATGACATTGATCATAAAATGATAATGAATCTTATGGAGACAAAGCAAGCATGGGCTATTGCAAATGGGATAGAAATACCTATAGTTATCTCACTTCACATGCTGAAAAAATCTGACCAGGCAATGTTAACGAGTTGTCAGAGCAAAGTATTAATGATTCATGGTATTGATCAAATACAAGAACTAGGAGAACTGACAACACTCACGGCAGATCAATCAAAAGCTGGACTGTTTAACACTATTATTAAATTAGTTATAAGCTCATATGATCCTATAGAGGAAGCTCATTACTTTACTATCAACTCGTTGTTAGCAAAAATGTTCCAAAGCACAAGCACATTCTGCAAACTCTTCAGTCTTGAACTTAGAGATACGTATAACTAGTCTTATCTTCAGATTTGCACGACAATGTCCGATGCTCAAAACTATTACCATTGGATCCCTAGAGATGCACATGTCGTCCACCTTTAGATTACCAGGTCGATTATTTAATCAACTTAGGACTATCAATATGGAAACGTCGATTTGGCGTGGTAGCCCTATACTACATGTTGATCTAGATGAGCTATTCGATAATCTCACAGCAATTAACATAAGACCCTATTATTTTAGCGACACTACTGATAACGATTTTAAATTGATAAATATTGAAGCATGTAGGTTCTCAACCTCATTATTCAATAGCCGCACGGAGTTTGAGTTAACCTCTATGGGCCGTTATAATTCTCCAAACAAATCATCTAATCCAAATATAACCCGCACTAAAAGAGAATTACAAACACCTCCGCACAGGATAATCCACAACCACTAGAAATACCAATTCACAAAAAAATCCTTGGCCTACTATTACCTTATGCCAATGTACTATTTCTTGTTATTCTATCTTATTTACTTTGGGCACCTCTAAAAACCTTCTATTTTGAGATTAGGGTTTAAGGCACAATGGAACAGTAAATGGTGCGCCTGCGGCGCACCGATTGCTCTCCACCCAACCTCACGGTTACGCAGTTATAGCGGCCTTCTCTACTGAACAACCTAATTGTAGAGATAAGACTTTCACTTATGTTGTATTCTATTTCCATCGGTGTACCAGAATTCGGATTATAAAGCACGTTAAGGATTTGATAAGGGGAGGGCCCTAATAAATAGGCTCCCCTAACACCTATCAGGCAACTTGCGATTACCCCAATCTTAACAATGTTAACGTCAAGTACAGATGGCACCTTTTTGTTTTCTATGATAATACAGATGTGGAGAATAAAGAATCGTTGCAAGCCTTATTCCCCTATGGCCTATAAGGCAGCCTTTGCAAGACCTTTATACAAAATTATTATCTATCTAAATATGCGAGATAGTAAAAATTTTGAATAATAACAGAGTTGACAAAAAAACGCCTATACGACATTAATATACAAATGTACTCAACTAGCAGCAATTCTAAGGGGATTCCGTTAAACTGTATATCTAAAGATTTACTCGAACCAATATTTTACGGTATTTGCGATATAGGAACCTTAAGCCGATGCCGCCGAGTTTGCACAGATTTTAACCAACTTTTTGCAGAAAAAAAGATCTTTGAACGCTGTCTTACCATATACACTCCCGAGAAAAAAATGTTAGATCACTGGAAAAGTATATTATCAGCCTACGACCAAAACCATCCGTACTTCAGTTCATTTTTTGGTAATATACTGAACGAATAACGATAATTTAATTAGCATTGATTTCGAATTTTTTTATAAAATATTTCCTATAATTAAAAACGAAAAAGATCCAGTGAGATTGAGTTTATTACAACATACTTTACAAATATCGCTGAAAGCTATAAACGGCATTTTTGCCCCTGTAGCATTTTTGCAGTACTATAAAGTGCTAGCGACTTCATATAAACCAGAAAAAAAACCTGAACCATCCTTTTGGTCCGGTGCATCTCTTTGTCTTGATTTTTTTAAATCACTAATAGGAAAACAAAAATATATATCATTACAACAAATTTTATCTAAATTACCAAAAGAAAATGTAATACAGATTAAAAAAGAAACTATAGACTTATTAGATGACAGGATTCGTAGCTATAATTCTTATGAATCCACGGAAAAATCCGATTGGTGTTTCAAGTTATTAGATGCACTAATTTTGTTAACCAATGATCGTAATATCGAAGTCGCCTCTAGGGCACACGATATTCTAGAAAAATTGATTGCTGGCGCAAATCATCATCAAGCACTTACATTTTCACACAATGTTCTCATTAGAGAACATCTTTCTATCGCATATACTCTGTGCAAAGCAATAATTATTCAGAGCACTATTCATGGGTTATGGTTTTTGATCATTGCATTTGGATCCATTTCTGAACCAGCACTAAAAAATGCATCCTTTTCCTCAATGTTTGTTTTCTGTGCAATAATCACTGCTTTATTATTAAATACGGGGGCAATTGTTCAATTTGTATCATCAATAAAGCAATGCATTGAATATGAAACCCGTTTTGATTCTAACTCATTCAGGTCTTCTCTTATGCTGTTTGGGGTGACAAATTTAAGCCTACTAATGAGCTATTTGTTTTTAGGGTCACCACTCGAGAAACAAAGAACTCTAGAGTAAAAGATTTGATAGATATGGTTCTTCTCATTGAGCAAGGCAATATGGATCCAACGATTGAATTATGCTATTAAAAGTCTTTTTAAGAGAAGTCTTCCCGAGGATCTCCCTTTGCCGCCAGACTTTTGGGAAATAACATTCAAGCAAATGGCTAAAGCTTGTGCAATCGAAGAGGATATCCAAATCCAGCA
>JABDAI010000093.1:1189-3182 GCA_013289195.1 Verrucomicrobiota bacterium | reverse complement strand
ATTGAAAAAACCGGTTCTTTTAATGGATCTTATCATATCCTTCATGGTATTTTATCTCCACTAAAAGGCATTGGTCCAGATCTTTTAAATCTCAAATCTCTCAAAACGCGACTTGATTCAGGGGAAATAGAAGAAATCATTTTGGCTTTAGGTAATGATGTTGAAGGCGAAGCTACTTGCTATTATATTCAAGAAATGCTTATAGCACATTTGCCAATAAAGGTTTCTCGCATTGGTTTTGGCTTGCCCAGCGGATCGGCGGTTGAATATGCAGACTGTGCGACTTTAAAAAGCGCTTTGGAAGGACGGAAAATTTTTTTGTAGTCTCAGTTTGAGATAAAAAAAGTCCAATTAAATTCTTAATTGGACTTTTTTTAAATCGATTTTTAATCAGATTATCGGCACTCACGATTGTCGTAATGACAATGGCACCAGTGTTTACAACAGCATATTAAGATTATGCCACCTATTCCTATAAGGGCATAAAGAACTCTAATCAACATAGGCATTGATCCAAGTAGTGTTTCTATTGCATTGTATTGGAACGCACCGACCAAGCCCAAGTTCAGAGCTCCGATGATTACAAGTATGTAAGATATAACAACAATAACTTTCATTTGGTTTAAATTTTGGGTTAATAACTAAGTAACAGTACCCATCCTACCGTGTTAATTTTATTTTGTAAAGACTTAAAATTAAAATTTACAATAAAAAAATCTTTTCTTGGCAGATACAAAAACTATCTTTTTAGTAAATTAATTATGAGAATCTTTTTTTTAGGTATTTGTGGAACTGCTATGGGTAATGCGGCTTTCCTTTTACAATCTATGGGACATGTCGTTGCAGGGGCTGATCAATCAATATATCCACCTATGTCTGATCTTTTATATCGTTCAAATATTCAAGTCTATGATGGATATGATATTGACCATATTAAAAACTTTAAACCTGATAAAGTAGTTGTCGGCAATGTTATAACACGTGGTAACCCGATCATTGAATGGCTTCTACAGTCTCGTTCTTGCGTTTATTGCTCTTTGCCTGAGCTGCTTGCACAGCAAGTTCTCTTTAATCGTTTTAATATTATCGTTTCAGGTACTCATGGCAAAACTACCACTTCTGCAATGGCAGCCTTTTTATTAAAAATGTTAGGCAAGGATCCGGGCTATTTAATCGGAGGTGTTCCTCGAGACCTATCTTCAGGTGCAGCCTTGGGAATCTCGCATTCGCCTTTTGTCATCGAAGGCGATGAATATGACAGCGCTTTTTTTGATAAAAGGAGTAAGTTTATCCACTACCTTCCATCCATTTTAATTATCAATAATTTGGAATTCGATCATGGTGATATTTTTAGAGATCTGCAAGATATCCAGCGCTCTTTCAGTCATTTACTTCGCATTGTTCCTCAAAATGGATATGTTCTGGTTAATGGAGATGATGCCAATATTGAAGCTTTACTACCGATTTCTTGGACAACTATTTTCAAAGTAGGTCTTGGCAATGAATGCGATTTAAGAATTGTTGATTTTGAAGAAAACTCTTATGGAAGTTCCTTTAAATTAATTTGGAAAGGGCAGCCCTGGGCTAATGTGCAATTGCAACTGTCAGGTATCTTTAATGCACGCAATGCGGCTATGGCGGCTTTATCTACAGCTCTTGCTTTACATCCACATGATCCTAAACAATTGAAGTTAGAGTCTCTGATTAACTTCCAAGGTGTCAAACGTCGTCAAGAGGTACTTTTCAAGAATGAGCACATAATTGTCCTAGAAGATTTCGCACACCATCCCACCGCTTTGAAAGAAACTTTAATCTCGTTAAGAAATCGGTACAAAGAATTTAAAATCAATGCCTGCTTTGAACCCCGAAGCAATACTGCATGTCGTACTTTCCATCAAGAAACTTTTCGTGATGCTTTTAAATTTGCTGATCGATCCTTTATTGGTCCAGTTTATCGTTTCAATCATTATTCACCAAATGACCGTCTAGATAC
>JABDAI010000093.1:0-1179 GCA_013289195.1 Verrucomicrobiota bacterium | reverse complement strand
TCTAGATACTGAACGAATAGCTAATGAACTTCGTCAAATTGGTTTTTTAGCCAAAGCTTATGATAAAAATGAAACTTTACTGAAAGATTTAGAAGTTATTATTTATAATTCTCCTAGCGAGAAAAATTTAGTTTGTTTCTTTTCCAACGGATCGTTTGATGGTATTATTGATAAGTTTGTTGCTTCGAATGTAGTTTAATAATCTTGCTACTACTCGGCATTCTTCTTCTTTGATTGAGGGTGATTTTCTTTTTCAGGCAATGATTCTACTTTTTCCTTTGGTGACGATTCTGGCTCGAGGCTGGACTGTAATTGTTCTTGAATTTTTTTGGCAGCTACATCATAAGTGATTTCTCCAGTACCTTTGATAAGACCCATTACTGGAGGCTTCATAAGACTTACTATTGTTTTATTTGCTACTTTTGTTACTATCATACCAAGAATTGGGGTAAGATAGGGATCAATTTTACCTAATGCTTTTTTTTGAATACTTCTAGCTAGCTCTTTTACGCCGATTGATTTCAAAGAAGCTGGACCTTTTACGAGAAATTGAATTAAAGTTTGTTTTAGAGGAACATTTCCCATTAATAGCATTGTAACTACGCAAGAAGTTAAAACTGATATCTGAATTGGAGTCAATATATAGGGTATGGGAAGTAATGCTGAATCGAGTGACAGTAACGGATGTGCTTTGGCGCCAAATATTTCTGTGAACATCCTATTCATCACAACTGTCATAATATATTCAGGCAAGTATTCCGCACCTTGTTTTGCAAAATTCATTATAATTTTACGTCTACCTAGTTGAAAGTTTGGAATAAGAGACTGAGGGCTATTTTTCCATAATGTTAAGAGAGTCGCAGCCAATAATTTATCGGTTATATACTCGGTTAAATCATTAATGGGCCTATCTGAAATTTTGGTCTGGTTCAAATAAGTTTGAATGGCTTGGTGCACTTCATTGGCCGCTTCAGTTGTCAGTTCAGGGTTTTCAGGATCATGAGCGCCCGTTGCCAGGGCACCGATTATTATAAACTCTTTGAATATAAAAGGGGCAACGAGAAGGGTTCCTGAAAGCGCAAAATTCCCTACACAGCTTACTGATGTATTAGCTAAATTTAGCATTTCTGATCCAATCTGGCCAAATATACTTTCTTTTATGTTCTCATAGGCTACACT
>JABDAI010000092.1 GCA_013289195.1 Verrucomicrobiota bacterium | reverse complement strand
TTTGACAAAATGGTAATTTCTGGTGATCAGTTTCTTTTTATTAGTGACAGGTATTGTGGGTTATTTATTAGCGAATAGCAAAGCAAGTGCCGATCAAGAGGAGGATGTAAAAGAATTAGAAACTAATGGAGTAGGATCAAATGTGTATCTTGATATTTTATCGAAGAAATTGGCAGAAAATCTTCCTAGTCCAATTGAAGATTATGTGGATTTCCAAGGTCAAAAAGAGCTTCTGGATCAAAGATTGAAGATACAAGATATCGTGATTATTAGTGGAGCAGGAGGCATGGGAAAAAGCGCTTTAGCAGCCCAATATGGAAATGACTGCAAGCAAGGAGGCAATGCGCAGGTGATATGGATTAAAGGTACACAGATAGAGGAAGAATTTTTTCGTCTTGCTAGGATCATGGGCATAGAAACAAGTAATTTAAGCTCCGAAATCATTAGAAATTTGGTGTACGGGAATTTAGAAAAAATTTCTCACGCCAAAAGAATATTATTGATTTTTGATAATGTAGAAACCAAAGAAAAAATAAAGAGATCTTTAATCAATCTTCCAAATACATCTAAAGTAATTATAACTGCCAGGAATGGTGATGTATTAGAAGGAATACAACCGATTAATATAAATGGCTTTGATAAAAAAGAAGCCTTTTTTTATTTAAGAAAAACACTTCAAAGAAATGAAGAAGAAACAGAAAAAATCATCAATGCAGTAGGTGCATCGCCATTTAGGCTATCCATAGTAGTAGCTTATTTAAAAAGTCGTTGTTTAATGAGTGTAGATGAATTTATCAGCATTTATCTTTCAATTAAAGAAGGCCGCAGTCAAAATAAGGAAATATATCCTGAAGTAGAAATGCTATTTGGGAATTTAAAAGCCAATTCTCCTAAAGCATGGGCATTGCTCAAGTATCTAGCCTATTTGGATGCAGGAGGAGTATCAGTAAAATTCATTACAGCAATAATGGGTCAAACAGTAGATGAATTGGAAGAATCGGTTAATAAATTGCGAGAACTGTCCTTAATGCAGATAATAGAAGGAAAAGAAACGATATTAAAAATTACTCATAGAATAGTACAAGATGAAACAAAAAAAGCATTAGTTATAGAAGATGCAACCCAAGTACCAAAGCTATTGGAAAAGATGATTCATGAATTGGATCAAATATTGCCAAATGTTAATGATAATCTAGAACATTGGAGGAAGGCAGCCGAATGGATAAATCATGCAGAAACACTGACTCAGGAAGGAAAAAAAGTGAATTTAAGTTTTACTGAAAAAGCAAATCTTCTACATAAAATAGGTATCTACTACTATCAAGTAAATCTCAATTATAATCAAGCTCTATATTATTGGAAAGAGTTGTTAAGTTATCAAAAAAGCGTTCACCAAGGAAATCACTCCGATATAGCAAATACACTCAATAATATAGGAAAAGCTTATGAGAGCTTATTCGGAGAACAAAATATTGAAAAGGGAATAATATATATGGAACAATCTCTTGAAATGCGTCAGAAATTGTTTCTCGGAAGTCACCCTGATATAGCAACATCATTTAATAGTGTTGGGGTTGCTTATTTTCATCTAGGAGGAGAACAAAATATTCGGAAAGGATTAAAGTATTTTAAAAAATCTCTTAAAATGCGTCAGAAACTGTTTCATGGGGATAACGCTGACGTAGCAAAATCACTTAATAATTTAGGCAGTAGCTATATTGCATTAGGAGGAGAACAAAATATTGAAGAGGGAATAACGTATATGCTGCAATCTCTTAAAATGCGGAAAAAACTCTTTAAAGAAAAGCATCATTCGGATCTAGCAGAGTCATTCAATAGCTTAGGAGAGGCTTATCAACTATTGGGTGGAGAAGGAAATACCAGAAAAGCATTGATATATTTACAAGAGGATCTTAAAATACGGCAAGAACTATTTAAGACTAATCACTTTGATTTAGCAGTATCACTTCATACTATAGGGCTTTGTTATGAAAAATTAGGTGACATCGATAAATTATTGGAATACAATAAACAAACCTATGGTATTTATTTAGCTATATTTAATGAAAATGATAAAAAGACAAAAGAAATAAAATCCGCAATAGAATTATTACAACCTAATTTTTTTGCAAAAACGAGATTGAGTAAGAACTTACCAACTTGCTTAGGAGGAAATAAAGTAGGACCTGAGTATCGACAGATTATTACTTCTCGTGGGGAAATAAACGATCATCAAATAATATTAAAACAAAAACTACAAAAGGATATTTTAAATAAAATAGTGGAATCTGTAGACAAATATGGATGGACTTATGATTACTTTGGCAGTATTGGGCAGGTTAATTAAATAGTTCTCTATTTTTTCTTTTGTCTCTACATTATCGAAGATAAATAATAGGTCTTTTCTTCCAAAATGCATTTGCAAATTTCCATACACCAAATTTCTAATAAGCTCTCTGTTCAAACCATTCGTTTCGATGCCCAAAAGCCCAGCCAATCGAAAGAACTCTGCCTCTATTTGCGTTCCTTTAATCCATATTACTTGTGTATCTCCTCTTTGCTGGCACTCATTGCTATATTGTGTAGCTAAGGTACTTTTTCCCATACCTCCTGCTCCACTTATAATCACGATATCTTGTATCTTCAATCTTTGATCCAGAAGCTCTTTTTTACCTTGGAAATCCACATAATCTTCAATGGGGCTAGGAAGGTTTGCTGCCAATTTCTTTGATAAAATATCGAGATGCACATTTGATTCTACTCCATTAGTTTCTAACTCGTTTTCATTCTCTTCTTGCTCGGCACTTGCTTGACTATTGATTAACAAATAAGCCATAATACTTGCTGCTATCAAAGAGAAACTGGCAATATTCCATCCCTTTTTATCCTTTTCATTGCGATCGGTGTTCTGATGCTCAACATTATTTCTGTTTTTGCTTGGGCTGTAATATTCCCTATAAGAAAAGTCGATTCTCTTTTGATTTGCTTGTAAGCCATATAAATGATTGTTAACTCGACTCCTAGTCTCAACGAAAGCTCTTAAAACTTGATTTTGATCTATTTTTGCAAAACGATAACTTGTATCAATTAGTCTTCTTAACATATTTTTTTAACTTGATTTAATTTTTCCTAAAATTTTCAAATCCTCGCTCTTTCCTTGCTTCCATTCCCATATATTTAACATGCTT
>JABDAI010000091.1 GCA_013289195.1 Verrucomicrobiota bacterium | reverse complement strand
AGAGGCGGGTATAGGAAAATATTTGAAGCTAACCGTTTTGCAATTTGTCCTACACAACTCCACTTTAATGCTTTTGCTTTATTTGATAATGTAGAAAAACTTGAATTTGCCCAAAGTAATAACTACAAATTAGCAATAACGGCTGAAAAAGAGCAAGAGCTCTATAAAGTGCTCAATTTTGTAAGTATGCCTAAAAACGAACACTTTTTTAGCAAAATTGCAACTATCCGTTTGGGGAATATTATTCCGAGCAATCAGAATCTAGTTGAACATTTATTAAATGAAATAGGAAGCAAATGTGAGGATGTGACTGCGCTTTCTTTTAAAAACATAGGGAGTAGATTGACTGTAACAGTTCCTGACAAGTTTAAGAAGTTACAATCTTTATCTTGTGAGAAAATCGGATCTTCTGCGAATTTTGTTTTCACCTTGAAAAGTGAAAATATAGCCTCTTTTTCATGCGGTGACATTGATAAAGGAGCTATGATTATTTTCCCTGAAAAACTTGATCAGTTAAAGCATTTGTCCTTCAAGAAAATTGATTTACGGACAGATATTTTGCTTCCTAAAACGCTTCCCTGTTTGGAAAGCATTAATTTTAACTACAAGTCTGTAAAAAATGTGCAGGTATTAAAAAAATTAAGAGATTTGCAAGTAAGTATTAAAACTCCACAATGAACTGGGTTTTAATCATTTAATAAAAAATTCTATAATTAATAGTATTAGCATCGCATCAAGTTAAATTTACAGGATTTGAAGCAAGAAAAATCATTTTTTAAGCGAAACAGCATTTGATAGAGTGTCCCAGGCAATAGATAACAAAGGATAATCAATATAATGCTGAATTTCTTTAAAAATCAGCATTGCTGCTGCATCTAGACTATAGCTATTCAGTACAATTTGAATCTCGGCCAATATTTCCTTGCAACATTGAGAGGAATGGGAAGATTCTGAATCAATAATAGATTTAATAAAATTCATGAGATCGCCTTGCATTTGCTGGTTTTTACGGGTGATAGGATTACGCAGTTCTCTTAATATTGCTCTTGCAACAGCAGTATTGAATCTCGGCAGAATAGCATCGCGAAGACTTTGGTCCATTTGACAGAGCCGTAGAAAAAAATTGTCAATACCTATAGATTGATGACGAGCAATACGAGATGCTGCTTTTTCTATAATAATAGGAAAATATTCAGACTTGGTCGTTAACAACTGCTTCTTAAACATTATTAAAAGAATATTGCGCACCTGTACTTTAATGTCAGGGCTTGCATGCCCCAAGCCAGCTATCAATTGATTAACCATGTGCCCAAAATTAGGCAAATTCACCCTGATAAGCCCAAACTCTAGCATTTTTAATACCAGCTTGAGACCCTTATTGTTGTCTTCATAACACGTGCTTTGAAGGAAAACTATGCATTGACCAACTATACCATCACAATGGGGAGCATCCTCTGTTGTTAGCTTCAACGTGATCATTTTTGTAAGACAGTCAAAATAAAGGTTTTTACAATTATTAGCGAGGTTAGGATTACTCAATTGCTGCATAATATCACCTTTGAAAGTAAGAAATGGTTCTCCCAATAAGTTTTCTTTAAGAAGCATTTGAAGAACCGATAATGCTGCAAGTTGATTTCTTTCATTTTTATTCCCTAGGCCAAATATTATATATTTGAAAAGAGCATCAATATTCGGAGAGGTCAACTTGATCAAATGTATAAAAACTGCTAATGACTGCATCTTCATGTTTGATGATAAAAAGCGAATCGAACTCCCAGTTACAGAAGGACGTAATTCGGTAAAGCATTCTAAAATCAATTTGCTAGAAACTTTGTACAAGAATTTGCACGTTGAAGCAAGGCGACCAATACTCTGAAAGGAGACCGGTGCATCTTGACGACATAGTTGACTACACAATTGACTTAATATATCAAATGGATAACCATCAAATGGGTTCACATCGCCTTTAAGAGTCTCTACATAGGCTTGTTTCAGCTTCAATATTTTTTGAAAGCATGCATTGGCACCGAAGTGAATATTAAAGTCATCATGATCCATGCACCGTATTATCTGGTTGACCATAGCTCCAAACGACGAAGACAATTGCACTTCTAGCAAATTTACTTCCATCAGTAAGCTTAAAATAGATAATGCAATCTCAACACATTTTTTATCCTGACTTGCCAGGCATGATGTTACATAATCAAAATTAAGTATTGTATTCAAATGAGCTGGATACTTGATCGATGATAAAAAATCCATCCACTCTTGAGTACCTGAATTGCCTTCGCTAATAATCTTTGAAGCCTCATTAATAAAGATTTCACAAATAAAGTTGCGAGAAACTTCACACAAGAACTTACAAGTTGAAGCTAGGCGACAAATACTCTGATAAGAGACTCCAATGCACTGATGAGAGGCCGGTGCATCTAGAAGAGTGAGCTGACGGTAAATTTGTCCTGACAATATATCTAATGGGAAACCGACAAATGGATTTGTATCCCCCTTAAGGCTTTCTACATATGCTTGTTTCAGCTTCAATATTTTCTGAAAGCACGCATTGGCCTCTATTTTAATACTATCGGCATCATGATCAATACACCGTATTATTTGATTGACCATAGCTCCAGCCAGGCACGATGTTACATAATCAAAATTTGGTGCTGGATGCTTGATCGATGATAAAAAATCCATCCATTCTTGAGTACAGGAACCACCTTCACTAATAATCCTTGAAGCCTCTTTAATAAAGCTTTCCAAAACAAACTTGCGAGAAGCTTCACACAAGAACTTACAGGTTGAAGCAAGGCGACCAATGCTCTGATAAGAGGCCGGTGCATCTAGAAGAAAGAGCTGACAACAAAGTTTTTCTGTTAATATATCTAATGGGAAACCCTCAAATGGATTTTTACCATCACCCTTAAAACTCTCTACATATGCCTGCTTTAACTTCAATATCTGCTCAAAGCGTATCTTAGCCACTGTTTTAATACCATCGTCATCATGATCAATACACCGTATTATCTGGTTGATCATCTCTCCAAATGATGACGACAATTGCACTGGTAGCCAATTTTTATCAATCAGTATTTTAAGAACAATAAAGGCAGTTTGAACACGTTTTTTATCCGGACTCGCCAGGCATGATGTTACATAATCAAAATTCGGTTCTCGATGCTTGAGCGATGATAAAAAATCAAGCC
>JABDAI010000090.1 GCA_013289195.1 Verrucomicrobiota bacterium | reverse complement strand
AACCATTCAGTAAAATCAAAAAACCGGTTGACCAACTTCCTCTTTTAGGAAATCAACTTGACATTAAAAATCAATCGAATTCGTCTCTTGTAAACCGATCATTGCAGTCCTCGGAGGGTAGGATAGACCCTTCAAGTAAGAGAAAAGTTAAAGAGAATTTAGGAAAATCCCTCAGCAAACATTTAGAGGACTTCGATTTGGTTTCACATGTTTTATATAATAGTGATTTTTCCACGATTCTTAGTTTTCGAGGGACTGCAACAAGATATTTATTGTTAGCTAATAAACTCATAGAAGCTTATGCAAGTGGTCCTTTACAAGAGAAAGCAGCTGGTTCTTTTACATGGTGTCAAATTGATTCATTGACTAGTGAATCAAGAGAACAGTGTATCGATAGGCCAAATACGATAGATAGTAGATTGGGCATAGACATGGGCATGAGAAGTCTGATGAGTAAAGAAATATTGAAAGCAAAAACAAAATTAAAAGAAAAATGGGATTTTGCAAGCAAACATACAGGTGTAACAATTATTCTTTCTATTGATGAGTTGGTGAAATTATTTTCAATTTGCAATAGTATTGATGGATTAGTGGATAAGCTCAAAATTAAGAATCATCAATTAGGGTTAATTATAAAAATTGAAACGGTTAGCCAATGGAGTGAAGCAAGTAAGATTTTATTGGAGTTAAATAATTATATTAAAGGATTGGATTTGAGTACAATTAAAATTGATAGTAGTACTATTGCTGATATGAGTGTTATTTTAAGCAAAATTAATCAATTTTATAATCTTACTACTCTTAGTCTTGGAAGTATTTGCCAAGGTGTAATTTTAGAAATTCCATCTTCACTGAATTACATTAAGGTTCTTGAAGTTAGCGAAATTAATGGTGAATTGAAGGTTTCCTATCCAATTAATAAACCTCTGGTTTTTGATATTCAAGATATTCATCATGGGGCTAAGATGGGTTTGAATTGTTTATTGAGGGATCGTTTTTATATCGAAAATATTCAAGGTAAGCTTTTTGATGAATTGCATGCATCAAAAAATCCATTTAAACTTGTTGTCGAAAAAATTTATTCTCAGGCTACTTTCAATTTGCCAGAACAATTTAGTTCTATCGTAGAAGGTCATTGTTCACTCGAGCAAGAAGGTAGATATAGCATTGATTCATCAAAATTGAAGATGGATGATGAGATTATAGATATGGAACCGTTTGGATTGTTTGAGGGGTCGATAACTATCAAGCAGTTAAAAATATTAAATGAAAATCTTAAACGGACAGAATTACCATTGATATGTCGTTGTTTGGAGGCGATAGTGGACAGTTGTTGTCAGTGTTTAGCGATGGTTGCTAAGGCTAGTTGTTTTTTCTTGATAGTGGGATTTCTATTTTGGTTCGGTTATAATTTGTTCATTGCTCCTATGATTCCACCACATAATGGAACTTTACCTCCACACACTTCGCCTGGATTTCGAACATAAACACTTATTTTTGCTTTTGTGATTACGGATAGATGATTATGTATAACGACGATTGGTAGGATTTGTTGTTATCTATTCTTAGTAACTTGAGTTTAGCATAGAAACGTCCCTCATTCAAGAGAATTTACTATATATCACTTGGATTAACGAATGGGGCTTTGGTTCCTACAATGATAAACTATGATGTACCCCAAAAAACAGGTCTTTAAGGTGGAAATTGGGGTCACCATAGATAGAGGGCCCCAACGGTTAATCAAAATAGAGGTGAAAGTTGTAGAAACAAGTTTAGACCCTAAGGTAGAACTGAGAATCGACTGGTTTGGGTTAACAAAATTTAGTTAGCACAATAAACCTTATGTCTAGCTTTTATTGCTTTAGTGATCTTTTGTGCAACGTCATGGACGGATGATCACATCTTGATACCTTCTCTCGCATTTTCTTCGTTTCTCATTTTATAGATTGGGAGCAATACGTCGCTAACTGCAAGGACTACTTTTTCTAGGCTAAGCTCCTTGTCAAGCCCACTTATTTTGAGAAATCGGTTCCATTGATTTACCTTATGTTCATTATGATAAAATTCTCTACTAAACCCTCCGGATTCTAAATCATTAATTTTAGTCTTTCTTCGCTCAAACGTATTCTTCACTGCAGTAGAGAGAATAGATGGATCTATTTGAAGTTTTTCATTATTAAGCAGGCTATAAACATCCCAATAGTCTTTTAATCGACTGTTGCTTATTCCATTCGTAACCATTGCTTCAAATTTCTCAGCAATAACTGTTTCTACGTTGTATATCCGTAATTTAGGAGATGGTAGATCCAATAGTGAATTCATCTCCGCAAGCCGCGCACCAGGCGTTATGATATCGCCAAATCCCACGTCTATTTGAAAAAGAATCTCTCGCCCGACCCCTTTAAGTTTACATTTCCCATCGACACAAACTCCACTATATTTTGTGAGCTTTCTGATTTCACTAGTATTTATTGAATCTTTATCGAAAGAGACTTCGTCGTCCTGACCTATTTCTACAAGACAAACTTTCCCAATGATATTTTTGAGTTCCTCCTGATCTTGTTTATCAAAACCCAATAAATCTATATCTTTCGTTGGACGGAATTCACCTCCTCCCCAAAAATAAAATACCATGGCTCCTTTTACTGCGAAGTCATTTACATACTCAGACATGCTCAGCCTATATAATAACCTTTCATTCACATATCGGATAAATACCTTATTGGGGTCTTCTCTATGTTCTTTTGCATATTTAATTAGTCTTTCTTTAATCATAATACTTATTCGTTTATTATTCCTTCTATGTAAGGCTCCATAACCTTATCCACTCGATTTAACTTAGCGTATTTGTGGACCTCATCCAATGAGAATTTCTTTTTAGCCAACCCGTCTCTTAGAGCTTCGATAGCGATATTAATCCCAATTTTATTGCGAAATTTAAAACAATCAGCTATTGTTTTTGCAGGATTGAAGACTCTTATAATATTACCCGCAACTTTTTTTTCTATAACACCTATCTTCAGCGATTCTTCAGACGTCTTTATAATTGATAGAGGATAGGGTGAACTTTTTGGCTCAACAAAATTATAAGTAGCGCATATCCAAACTTGATAAGGTGCTTGTGTTGTTATGTCATAATATTCAAGTGCAGAAAGTAGGCAAATAACCCCTTTAGGAATTCGTTTACATGCATAAAAAAAGGATGCAAAGGCAGGTTCTTCTTCAAAAAGCTTACTCACATACATTCCACTATAATACTTTTCAATATATCCATCATTTTGCAACTTCTCTATATACTGTCTAAATATACCTTTACGCTTAAGATCATTAGGGCTAATAAAATAATGCTTCGATACGAATTCAATAGCTTTCCGATAAAGGGTGCTTCGTACCCCATCGGATCTCTTCAAAAATAGGTTTCTATTATGAATATTTTTTTGCATATTTCTTCCTTATGTAAATAAAAATAGAATAGCGCACTTAAAAAAGCAAGGAAAAAATGTCAT
>JABDAI010000089.1 GCA_013289195.1 Verrucomicrobiota bacterium | reverse complement strand
GCTTTTTTTATTAAACCATCAATGTTACTTTTTATGGAACAATGTTCTGAGTTTACCATGAAAGTGGTTATTTTTATAAGTATTTTTTCTGTTTCTGTGTTTGCTACAGAAGATGCGGATGAGAGTTTTCCTGCAAGATTTAATCTTACTAGCCTTAATGGTAAGAATGGTTTTGTAGTAAATGGTGTTAGTTCAGGGGTTAGTTGCGGTACTTCAATCAGCGGAGCAGGGGATGTAAATGGAGATGGTGTGGACGATATTTTAATTGGGGCTCCGTATGACAATGAAGGTAAACCGGGTCAAAGTTATGTGGTATTTGGTAGTAAGAGTGAATGGCCTGCAATAGTGGATCTTTCTAACCTCAATGGAAATAATGGATTTGTCATAAATGGCATTAATTCAAATGAAGGAAATGGTTTGACAGTCAGTGGAGCAGGAGATGTTAATGCTGATGGCATAGATGATTTTTTAATTGGCACTCAATATGGTTATTGGAGAGTCGGTCAAAGTTATGTAGTTTTTGGCAAAAAATTGTGGCCTGCTGTAGTCGAACTTAGGGATCTAGATGGAAGTAATGGATTTATTATACATGGTATTGTTACAACTAGCGGTTATTTTGTAAGTGGGGTAGGTGATGTGAATGGGGATGGTATAAATGATATTTTAATTGGGGGTTTATTTGCCGATAATTCTATAGGACAAGCTTATGTAGTGTTTGGTGGTAAAAAGCAGCACCAGGCAATATTTGAACTTGAGGATCTCAATGGTAGTAATGGTTTTGTAATAAATGGATTGAAAACAGGTATCATAATGTTCGTAAGTGGAGCTGGAGATATCAATGGAGATGGTGTAGTTGATATCTTAATTGGGGCTTGGGACGCCCATACAGTAGGTCAAGGTTATGTGGTGTTTGGCAGTAAAGGAGAATGGCCTGTAGCAATTAATTTAGTTGATTTGAATGGTAATAATGGCTTTGTTATTAATGCGCTCGATTATAAAAATGACAACAGTCGTATAATAAGTGGAGCCGGAGATGTCAATGGAGATGGTATAGCTGATATTTTAATTGGTTCTCCACAGGCCGATTTTTTAAGGGGGAAAAGTTATGTGGTATTTGGCAATAGGAGGCCATGGCCTGCAGCAATTAATGTTACTAATCTTAGTGGTAAAAATGGGGTTACTTTTAATGGTATGCATGAAGGAGATTTGAGTGGTTGTTCAGTGAGTGGGGTGGGGGATGTTAATGAAGATGGTATAGATGATGTTATAATTGGTGCTCCTTATGTTAATGGTTTTAGGGGTCAAGTTTATATTATATTCGGTAGCAAAAAGCTGTGGCCTGTTGTATTTAATCTTAAGGATTTGGATGGTAAAAATGGTTTTATAATTAGTAGCATGCAGGTTGATAAAAGTGGTTGGTCAGTGAGTGGGGCTGGCGATGTTAATGGAGATGGTACAGCGGATATTTTAATTGGTGCCCCATATGGTAATAATTTAACGGGTCGCAGTTATGTGATATTTGGAGGTAATAAGAGAGGTTTAAAGTAATTAATCTACATTATGACAGCAAATGTCCCAGTTAAAAATCACAAAATCTTCCTATTTTGCACAGATGCGACAGAACCCTATAAAGTGATACAAAAACAATCCCCCATTTCAATACTTTTTACCCTGAGGTTTGAATTACACCCCTAAGGCATGATGTCTTTATCAATTATATTGATTGACAAATATTATTTTATATCAAGTGCGATTATTGTTTTGAAACCCTTGTAATGAGCCATAAGTGGTTAGCACAGTGGTGACCGGCTCTAATTGCGACACCATGATGGTCGGCAAAGGTTGCGATGTCGTGAGGGTGAATATCGTTGAAAATCTCACAAGTTTTCACAGATGCGACAGAACCGTCAGGGAACCCTAAGCTCATTGCAACTGCTTTTTTTAGGTTTATCTATTTTTATATAAAACTCATGATTCGATATTTCAAATTCCAGTGAATGACATCTATTGGTTTTGCTGATGCTGCATATTTAGATGGGCCTACTCAGACATAAAATCCCTGCGACCGAACCGTTTTGTGTGTCAGATAAGTGTTAACTGTCAGATTAAGTTTCGTCTACTAAACGTTAGTTCTACCCCAAACTTTTTTAATTGCACCCATTGCGACAGAACCTAACACTGGGCCAATAATCCTCAATATTATCTGGGCAATGCTCGCAAGTAGCAGTCAAAACGGCAAAGAAAAAATCCATGATCTTGCACATTCTAGCCGTGCACATCCAAGAGTTTTCGTCCCTTGTATTTTCAGTTTTCTGCAATTCATTATCAACAACCTCTATGGCCGTTTTGGTAGCTTCTATGACTTTCTCTGCGGTAACAGATTCAAGCTCATTAGATGCTATACTTCCATCTTTTTGTAATTTAGTAGTTGAAGCCTTTGAAAGGTCTTCTACCACTTGTTTGTCATTGGAAACTTCGGTTATTTTTTTCCCCTGTAATTTTTTTACATATGACATTATTTCAGATAATGTTTTAAATTCCGTTTCTTGTTCTCCTGAAATACAATATTCTTTTCCTTTATTGCTTTTACATTTTTGATCGGTTTTGATTTTAAATTCATTATTGGCTACTTGTTCTATTGCGTCCAAAATATCCTTATTTTGTTCAACGAATTTTTTGTAATTCGCTAATGCCTTGTCAAAAATCAATCCAAAAAACTCGTTATTTTCAGCTTTAGTCAAACCCTCTTGAAACTTAGCTAATTTGTCTATAGCATCTGTTAACGTTGCACTAAGTAACATGTGGTCCCTAGTATTCGGATAATTAGGCATAAATTGGCTATACAGCTCGACGTTCTCCATGTTTGTTTTAAGTAAAGAATCCAGAGAAGACCGGTATGATAGAGCGTCAGAAACAGAATGAAGATATACAAACTCTGACTCCTCGTATTTTTCGGCCTTGGCAAGCGCTTCAAGCTTATTTGCTAATTGATGGTAGAGGGTACGAAATGGCAATTGCTGTATCATTGTTAGTTCTTTATTTTCTGGGTCTTCATTATTAATGGAGATATCTTCAATTTTGCCAGCACCCGTTGCTAAATTGACGAGCATTTGATTGTCCCGCATAAATATAAGCAGTGTATTATCGACTGTTTCGCTTAGGCTATACAGCGGAACTGAGCGTTCTTGATGGGCGAAATTTTCTTCTCCATAGCTTATACTGAAGCACGCAATAGATAAGGTAATTATGGCCAGTGATGTTATTTTTTTCCCTGAATTTTGCATATTTTTAGGGTGAGTTTTCGTGTATTAACGTACGTTTTTATCCAACCTATTAATTCGAAGTTTTAGAGTAGAACTAATGCCTTTAAACTTCAAGCACTTTTATTTAAACTGTAATATGAGTTGATTAGGGTCCTGGATTGTTCGTTTGTTCCATTGCATGCGCTGCCTGTTGTCCGTACCAAAATGCTTCCGATACCTGTGCATTCGTGTTAAGCGCTTTATGGCA
>JABDAI010000088.1:1752-3518 GCA_013289195.1 Verrucomicrobiota bacterium | reverse complement strand
AAATTGCTTTTTCTCCTCGATCATACCACTTTTTGGCTATTTCTTTTGCAAAATAAAGAGAATATCGTTTTTCTGGGTTATCAACTGCTATATTATCAAATATTAAAGCAATTTCTTTTTCTCCTCGATTGTACCATTTATTCGCTATATTATCAGCTAATAGAGGATAGGCTTGAGCGTATAATTTATCAAATTCTAAAGCAAGTTGTTTTTCTCCCCGATTATACCACTTATCTGCTATTGTATATGCATTAGAAGGATAATCCTGAGCCTCTGATTTATCAAATCCAATGGCAAGTTCTTTTGCTCCTCGGTCATACCATTTATCTGCTATCCAAGATGCCATATGAGGAGCATCTTTTAAATATAATTTATCCTCTTCTAGCTGTTTTTCTTCGTCACTAGTCAATGCCATTATATGCATTGGAAATAATAAAATTAAAATTGAATTTATTATGAAGTAATTCATTTTTAATTATATAATTACATACAAATAAAATCAAGAATGGCATGGTTTTTCAGAACCGAATGCGTATAAGTGGCAATTGTTTTTTAAAAATATTGCTTACCAGCCTTAAAATTAATTCCCGTCTGGGCGAAATTGCTTCGCTATCGATCTAGCTACCCAAAGTAATGGCAAAAATTTATATATTGATATCCTCATTTTATTGCTAAATCCGGATACTACAAATCCTTTGTCAGATTCCAAGGCCTTCCAGGCTTCTTCTACCACTTCTTCTGCACTTTGAAACTTTACCTTGAAATCGGTTGCATTGGCCACCTTAAAAAAACCAGTCTTTGTTGCACCGGGGCACAAAGCTAAGACCTTAATCTTATGTTCTTTTAACTCTTCGCGCAATGCCAAACTCCAATCAAGCACAAACGACTTTGTTGCCGCATACGTCGCCATATAGGGCGCTGGGAAAAAGCCTACTACTGAAGCAAGATTTATCATGGCACCGCCCCTCTCTATCAGAAGTGGCAACATTAACCGAGTTAAATGCACAACGGCACACACATTTAATTCTATCATATTTAGCTGTGTTGCAAGATCACTTTCTTCAAATTTCCCATATTTGCCAAATCCACTATTATTGATCAAAAGTATACGTCCAGTGGGACATTTTTCTCTAAGTAATTCTTGTATCTTTGGAAATACGGCCTCAATGGCTTCGGACTGAGAAAGATCGCATTCAAAATGATAACAATCCTCTCTTCCTTCAATTGATTCAGGTTTGTGCCGCGATAAATTGCAAATAACTACTTTTTGCTTTAAGGCTAAAATACTGGCTAAGAAAGTTGCTCCTATACCTGATGATCCTCCAGTAAGAATCACAGCAGAATAATCGAATGTTTTTTGTTTCATATTTTAGTATATATACAAAATCCAATTAAATCAAATATTACACACTATATTTTCTATAATTTAATTAAATCTTAATCTATACACATTAAATATGAATTCATTATTGTTACTAAACAATCGAGTTCAGAAATCCTTTTTTGAAAAGAAAGCCAACAGTTGACTACTTCTAATTGGGAAATGGTATAACATTTCTTGGCCATAAATCCAAATTTGAGTAAAACTCATAATTATGATTGAAGCACTCAATACTATTCTTTTTATGTATTTCATAATAATTAAATAGTAACCTATTTTAAAAAAAATCAAAAAATTGATTAATTTAAAAAAATAGCATATATTAAAACATAATAATTAAAAAATATAAATATATATGCTGAAAAAATATCAATCCAGTGTGAGA
>JABDAI010000088.1:0-1742 GCA_013289195.1 Verrucomicrobiota bacterium | reverse complement strand
AGTGTGAGACCCATCAAAATCGATATTAAAGACAAATCGCTACATGGTTTACTAGATCTTCCCGAACAAGCTCGTGGGCTAGTGGTTTTTGCACATGGTAGCGGGAGCAGTCGATTGAGTCCAAGAAATCAATATGTTGCTAGTTATTTAACTGAATCGAAGTTTGGCACTCTATTATTTGATTTACTTACTCCACAAGAAGAAGAAATAGACACATTTAGCGGAGAATTTAGGTTTAATATCGAAATGCTTGCTGATCGGTTAATGCAAGTAACTGCGTGGATCCTTAAACAACCTAAACTTGCCCCTTATAAACTTGGATATTTCGGTTCCAGTACGGGAGCTGCTGCAGCTCTAATTGCTGCTACACGATACCCAAAAGAAATTTGTGCCATTGTTTCCCGGGGAGGACGTCCAGATATGGCTGGCTCATACCTTAAAGATGTTAAATCACCCACCTTACTTATTGTTGGCAGCCTTGATGGTCCGGTAATCGACCTCAATAAGGATGCCAAAGCTCAAATGCAAAATGTCAACAAATTAGAAATAGTACCAGGTGCAACTCATTTATTTGAAGAACCAGGAAAACTTGAAGAAGTAGCAAAAATTGCTACTAAGTGGTTCACTCAATACTTATAAAACATTATTTTTGGAACTGCATCAATAAAGATGCGGCGAAGATTATCTTTTAGTGTTCAAACACTTTTGGCAAAGTCCCCGGCAATTACATGTCGGCATAGCGCCTACGTAATTTATCTGTAAATGCCAATTCCTTCTTCTTCAATCTCTTAATTTCAGAGGGCTTTTTAAAATTGCGTTTTTCTTTCGCTTGGATGATTATTTCTTCTCTATCCAATTTTTTCTTGAGTCTACGAAGAAGTTTGTCTACTGTTTCTCCTTTACGCGTTTTTACTTCTACAGGCATAATATGTGTGGTAATAAATTTAAGTTATAAGATACAAATCATCATTTTTATTGCATAAGTCAACCTTTTTTTATGGATATTTTAAAATTACCACCGCAGGAACAAGAAATTCTTATAAAAGAGCTTTCACAGCATATCACACCTAGCCGATGGAATCTTATGCAAAGAGCGATTCAATACCGCACATCTTATATTACCCTTATTCTGGAGGACATTTATCAACCGCACAATGCTGCTGCTGTTATTAGGTCCTGCGACGGATTTGGCATCCAAAATCTTCACATTATTGAAAACCGCAACAAACTTCGGTTAGACAATACTACAGTTGCAAAAGGTGCTGATAAATGGCTGAATTTCCATTACTACAATAGCCTCAATGGAAATAACACTCAAAACTGCATTCATCATTTAAAATCTCAAGGATATCGTATCGGAGCCATGACTTTAGGTAAAAATTCGATTTCTTTAGAAGAAATTCCTCTCGATAAGCCACTTGCCATTATGATTGGTTCAGAAAAAAGCGGCTTAAGCGAAGAAGGTTGTTCTCTTGCAGACTGTTGCATCGAAATTCCAATGTTTGGGTTTACCCAAAGTTTCAATCTTTCCGTCTGTGCTGCGATTGTTCTCCATGACGTAACTTCTAAATTAAGAAATTCAAATACCCCATGGCAGCTTTGCGGCGAAGAACAAAGAGAAACGCTCCTTTGCTGGCTCCAACGTTGCGTCACTCATTGAGAAGTTCTTGCTTTGAATTAGCTTTCTTGAATAGTCCAAGTTTCCTATTGTTTATCAAGCATCAGTCTCTCCTTCAAGTTTA
>JABDAI010000087.1 GCA_013289195.1 Verrucomicrobiota bacterium | reverse complement strand
CCAATATGCCTCCATTTCTGGCTGTGATGATCACTTTGGCAGTATTAGGTAGGTTAATTAAATATTGTCGTATTTTCCCTTTCACCTCCACATTATCGAAAATAAATAATATCTGGTTTCTACCAAAAAGCTTCTCCAAGTTTCCATACACGAAATTTATTATAAGCTCTCTGTCCAAACCATTTGTTTCGATTTCCAAAAGCGCAGCAAGTCGCAAAAATTCTTCTTCTATTTGGGTACCTTTTATCCATACGACTTGCATATCTCCTTTTCTCTGATACTCGCGGGCATATTGAGTTGCTAAAGTACTTTTTCCCATCCCTCCTGCTCCGCTAATTACTACTAAATCTTGTTTCTTCAGCTTTTCATCTAGAAGCTGTCTTTTACCTTGCAAATCTACATAGTTCTCGACTGGTTCACGGAGTCCTTCAGCTAATTTTATGGATAATCTATCGATTTTGCTTGATGATTGTAAATCACTCCTGTCTATTTTGTTGTCATCCTCTTGTGCATCTGCACTTGCTTTTTTATTTACTAATAAATATCCAAAAATTCCTGCCACTATTACAAAGAAACTGGCTATATTCCATTTTCCGCTTCCTTCTAGATTGCCCTCTTTCCCTTTATTGACTAACTCGCTTCGGCTTTGTTTTTCAATATTATATTGCTGAAAAAAACTAATGCTCTTTCGATCTATTTGTAGACAATAATATTTACTGTTTATTGTTCTTCTAGAGCTTACAAAAGTTTTTAATAAAACTTGAGGACTATCTTTATTATCTATTTTTGAAAAATTGTGCCTTTCGATGATAAATCGTTTTAACATTTTGTATATATTGCTAAAATTTCTAAGTTTTTAAAATTCTCTTTCTTTTCTGAATTCCATTCCTGTATATTTTACATGTTTTAATAGATGTTCAGCAAATATTGCATCTTCGGGCATCGCTTGGATGCACGCTTCCACTATCGATCCATCTACAAAAAATTCTGGATGTTCTACTGCTATCTTTTTGACTAATTCTATATTCTCTCGAGTAAATTTTTCTACGACTTTATAAGGCTTCTTTCTTAACTTCATTATGCCTAAGTTCATCGCTTCAAAACATAGCATCTTCGCCATTTCTATTTCTTTTTCATCTTTCGTCTTTAATTCATTTCTTAAAAAACTTTCTTTGAGATAAAAATTGATACTCCGATCATTAAAATGCCAGTTTCTAAGACTCCCTTCTTTTTCGTTAATTGCTTTAGTAACACCATCGAGAACGTTCTTTTGTATTTTATGTTTCAACTTTATTAGATCTTCTGTGCTATTCCCTCTTGAAGTAACAATCCATCTACATTCAAATCCTATTCTATTTCCACCAAGACAACTTTCTTGATCTAATGGCTGAATTAATTCATTTTCAGTGAAAAAATTGGGTTCCAACAATTCTATTTTTTGTTTAATCTTTGTTATACTTTTATCTTTCTTCAATATTTTTGAATGAATACTGTAGGCCTGTTTCAAATATTCTAAACACTTATTTTCATCATTTAATTTTAAATAAGTTTTTCCTAAATCTTTTAATGAATTGGCTACATCTAGAGGATTATCTCGAAAAAAGATATATCTCATTTTCAAAGCGTCTTCTTGATATTTTAATCCTTTGATGACATTTTCTTTTTCTCCTAATGCTATATAAGCTAAGCCTAAATCCTTTAAGGAATTTGCTATATCAGGATGATTATCAAAGAAAAACATTTTTCTCATTTCCAAAGCTTCTTCTTGATATTTTATTCCAATTGATATATTGTCACCTCCTAATTTTCTATAAGTCCGGCCTAAACTATTCAGCGCATCTGCTATATTAGGATTGTTGCCCGAAGAAAGTGCCTGATATATTTTCAATGATTCTTCTTTATATTTTAAAGTTCTTTGCACATTATTCTCTTTCAATTGTTCAGAAATTAATCCTAAATTCCTTAATGAAAGTGCTATATCAGGATGATTGTCAGAAAAAACAGCTTTCCACATTTTGACACTTTTTTTTAGGTATTTTACTGCCTTCTTAACATTTTCGTCTCCACCTAGTTCTGAATAAGCCACTCCCAAGTCATTGAGTGTCCCTGCCTTATCAGGGTGGTCCCCTGGAAAATAATATTCTCTAATTTGCAAAGCCTTTTCTATAAACTTTATCCCTTTTTCTATATTTTCCCGACCTCCTAACATTACATAAGTAACACCGAGACCATCTGATAATCCAGCTGCAATTAAATCATTGGCTTCACTTTTTTTAAGAGCTTCTTCCAAATAACTTGATGCTATATGTAAATTTGAATCACCTCTTAACTCTCTATAAGATAATCCTAAAAAATTTAATATTTCTATTATATTTAGATCATTATCATCATCAATACGTTTACGATTTAATTCCTTTTCTAAATAATCTATTATCTCATCGTAATTACTGGACACCTTAAAGTAATAAGTTCCAACTTTAATCAATAATTCTTTTTTACCAATAATCGACAAATTGTTTTCATTTATTGCTTCTATAAGCGTTTTCCAATGTTTGATTAATGTAGCTAATTCCTTAGTATTTCTGAAATTATCTTCAAAATTTGGCAAAGCATTATTTAAATCATGAACTAATTTCTGCAATATTTTGGGTATTTGCGCTTCACTTTCTTCGATTAGTATTTTTCTTACCTCATCTTGTATTATTCTATGATCTAATTTTATTATTACTTCATTCCATTCTATTATTTTTATTAAAGATAATTCTCTTAATTTGTTAACGAATGGATCTAACTCCATAACTTGTTGCTTCATTAATGCTGCAATAAAAGAAACAGAGATTCCTTCAGGATCTAAATAAGCTAAATATTGCAGCAATTCCCATGCTTTAGGACAGTCTTCCTTCACTGCTCCAAACAATAACTCTACTTCTGGATATATCTCTTTATCTTGACTTCTTCCTTTTTTTATTTTGAGATAAAGTTCAGTATAGTCTTTTATACTTAAACTATGATTATTTAAATAAGCCACTACGGCAGATAATCTAAATGGAGATTCATCGCCTACAACATTTATTATTTTTTTTGCATCTTCATTACTTATTTCAAGAGCTTGCTTTAAATAGAAGATAGCTTCTTCTAGTTGAAATCCTATGACGCGAATTGGGTTTATACCTTCCAATAAATTCCCATTCCTAGCCGTAATGATTACTTTAGCAGCATAAGGCAGGTTGATTAAATATTTCTCTATTTTTTCTTTTGTCTCTACATTATCAAAGATAAATAATATTGGCTTTTTGTTAAAAAGCATTTGCAAATTTATATATACTAAATTTCTAATCATTTCAGCTTCTAAACCATCAGCTTCTATTTTCAAAATTCTAGCAAGTCGTAAAAACTCCTCCTCTATCTGCGTGCCTTTAATCCATAGGACTTGAACATCCTCTCTTTGCTTGCATAAATGTCCATACGCGCTTGCTAAAGTAGTTTTGCCCATGCCGCCTGTCCCACTAATAATCACTATATCTTCTT
>JABDAI010000086.1 GCA_013289195.1 Verrucomicrobiota bacterium | reverse complement strand
CAGCTGAATTGAATAACGGAAAATTTCCATTGATAGATTTTCAAAGAGGTAATGAACTTGTTAGTTTAAAAACTGTAGATACTCGAAGCAAAGGATGGTTTAATCGTATGAAAAAACATATCAAAGATTTAGGTGAGTCTGATGCGACAATTGATAATCAAGCAGCTGTGATGAAGCTTGATATTAGAGTGCAGCCTGGAGGGTTAGATATGAAACAAGTTGTAAAATTGGATAAAATTGGTAAAAGATACAAAGTGATAGTAAAAATTTCTGAATTTAAATAATAAATATAATGCAAGAAGAATTACGAATAATTTATAAATATAAATCTATAGAAGAATGTGCTGATATTTGGATAGCTATTTGTTCTGTTTTAAAACAAGAAAATTTACTTTCTGAAAAATATGAAATTGATGACCGCGGATTTAAGACAATCGATAAAATAGCAAAAATTCTAAACGATGAAACTAATTTTGGTATAGAAGATCAACTATTTTCTTTCTCTTTTGGAGGAGTGGCGGCTGCGAAATTGCAACAATTAATAATTTCTTTAGAACAAAATATTCAAATAAATTGGGATATCTGGATAGAAAAATTGAGCAAGTATGGAAAGTTCACGTATGCATGGAAATACAATGCAAACTTTTCATATTGGCAAAATAACGATAGTATTGACTCATATAAGCGCCATGGTCTATCTTACGAACATTTACCAATCAAGCCAAGTGGACAATCATTACCTTTTCCGCAAATAGTGATTGATACTTCACAAAATCCTGGACGTCAAATTTTTAGAACAGGTTATGTAGAAGCGGTAGGATCAACGATGTGGTTGGGAGATGGATTTTTTGAATTAATTGGAGACCAATCAAGAAGTTGTCAAAAAGGCCAATTGGATGGAGGTTACAGAAATAAAATCAGGAATAATGAAGATAAAGTCACAAGAAGAGTGTTTCACCCAGGCTGAAGGAAAAGAAGCAGAGTTGCAAAATAGGATGAGAGATTTAGTATATCCTAATCATGATTGCATGATTGAAGAATAAGCTGTGCTTTATGCGTTAGACTGATTTATGATTTTTAAAAAAGGAAAAATTGTAATCTAAAAACTATAGATACCAAAAATCAAAGGCGGGTTAGGGAGTTTAAAGCCTAATCTAAGTTTCGCAAAAAATATCGTTTGACAGTTAAGACTTGGAGTTTAGAATAAGCATATCTAACCAGCATTCAAAAATTCAAAAAGTCACTTGTATGAAAATTATTAAGTCAACCTTTATAGTCCTTCTATTACAAACTTTAGCCTTATTAGGTGATGTCAAATTTGATTTTACCTATGCAGATGCTCCCGGAAAAGGCTTTCATGCTCGGCCTCAAGCTAAGGCTGCTTTGGAAGAAGTAGCAAAAAAAATTGGCAGTCGTTGGTTAAAATTGCATAATGCTCGGATTGCTATTAAAGTTGTCTCAGAAGAAAATGCCAAGGCTTGTAGTGATTCACTCTATATCAGCATTGGGGATGAGTATAGAAATGGTTTGTTGTATTCTTCTGTTCAGGAAAAAATCCTTTTGGGAGTCAAAGACGTTAATACTGACAACGACTTTGATAATGACAAGGAGATAGCTAATGAATTTGATGGTACTTTTTATATTAATTTTGCTTGTCCATTTAGTTTCAATGATGATGTCAGTGACAATGAATTTGATTTTAAGGGTCTAGTGATTCATAAAATCACACAACTTCTTGGATTCTGGTCCTCTAATTTGCACAATAGTAAATCAGAAGACGAAGATTTGGAACAGCTTGTCGTTGCGTTGTTACAGTTGGGGATCGAAAAATTATCAGGTACTACGGAATCTAAGCTTGAGGAGGAGAGTATAAAAAAACAACTTCTTGCCCTCACTGATTTCAAAGACAAACCAAATGACAAATTTTATGATGAGATTTTCCATAGAACCCTCTTGGATGAACCGGTCTTAGAAAGTCTAAATTATATCATTAGTTTTGCTATAGATTCTATCGAGAATGTGGAGGACAATGAAGATGACATTTCTGCAACTAGAAATCTCATTCGAGGTGAATTAAAATTGACTGAAGAAGATGAAATCAATTTTGATGAATTATTACAGTTATTCGTTGCTAGACTGTCTGAGTCCACTTTTACTGTTTTTGATAAGTTTCTTACCTTCAAAAATGGTGATCGCGTTTTTGCTAAAGAAAAAACTTTAAAAGCCATAAGGTCTGATTTTCAAAAAAATATTCAGGAATCCGATTTATATTTTAATGGCATGCTTACTTTGAGTAAAGTAGGTTCAAACGTTCTTCTTGATAAGCATCGTTGCTGTTTTCTGTTAAATAAGAAATCTATCATGAGTCATTTTTGGAGTCAAAAAGGGCTTCGCCCGCGCAAATGGGATGAACAAACTACTGCAATTTTATTAGACCTTGGATATCGTGTTAACAACCGTTTAGCAAGGAAATGGAAGAGTCAAGCATACAATAAAGATTTGTGTGATCTTAAACAAAAAATAGACGAGGAACTTCCTAAAGTAAGAGCTAAGGTCAAAAAAACAGTCAATAAAAAGCTTAAGAAACTTAAAGAAAAAATGGCAGAAAAACTTTTGGGTTTATAGAACAAAAAGCCAAGTTTCGAAGGAAGTCTATTGACTTACAAAGTAGGAGGCTCAGATTCTTCCAAGCTTTCAACATTTTCGATAGTCACTGGGGCTTTATTAGGCTTTGGTAAAAAGAAAATAATAAATAAGGGAATGCATAATAAACTAGTAACGCTTAAATAAGCTCCCTTAGCACCCAGATACATATAAGGCAGTGCTGCGAGTAGGGGGCCGAAGGCTCGTGCAAGTGAGCCAGCAGAATTAAATAATCCTATCTCCTGTCCTTGCGTTTGTTCTGTTGCATATAAAGAAACCAAACTCGATAAACTCGTTGAGGTCAGGGCAACAGCAATTGCTAGAAATGAAGAACCTAAAATAAATAAAACTTGTGTGAATGCGACAGCTATTGAGATAAATGCAAAGATTCCACACCCTATCCCTATCATTCCCAATATCCTTTCGTCCATGTATTTACTAAGTTTTTTTATGATATAGCCTCTGGTTAGAATTAAAATAAATCCAATATAAAGAAATAGATAACCAATTTGGATAGGCGAATAAGAAAAACGTTCTGCGGCTAAGAAAGCTAGAGTAAATTCCAATCCACTAAATGCCAAAATGAAGATAAAGTAACTTAAGTTTGTTTTAAGAATAGAAGGCGTTTGTGTTTTAAAAGTATTTCTTAAATTCGGTTGTGTTTTTGGTTTTTCTCTTTTTTCTAAAGGTAAAGTTTCATTAAATTGTTTTAGCACCCAGATAAAATTAATGATCGTTAGTAACATTGCAACCAATGCACAAACAGAGAAGGGATTAATCCCAAAGCGCTCTAATTGTGGATAGTAGTTTAAAAGATTGATTTTCGTAAGTATGCCTCCCATGGCTGGGCCTAATATAAAACCTAGACCAAAAGCTATTCCTACTAAAGCCATTCCTTTCGTCCGATCTTTCTTGCTGGTTACATCAGCC
>JABDAI010000085.1 GCA_013289195.1 Verrucomicrobiota bacterium | reverse complement strand
CATTTAAGAAAGTTGCCAAAGAAGAAGGCCTAAAAGTGACCTCTTTTGATAAGTTCAAACTCTTAGAAGCTCCTTCAGGGCTCGATAAAACCATTATACCTGACATACAAAAACTCAGTAAAGGTGCAGTATCTTCTCCTATCATTCGTGATGACCGTATATATTTCGTCTACGTAAGGGATAAAGAAATCCCAACTCCCTCAGAAAGTGACTCCGATTCTCAAGCTCTCTTCAAACAATTAGACGTATTTACTTCCATGGCAAGATCCTATTCTATTACAAATGAACTCATAGCCAAAGGCCTAGCGGATTCAGAGAAATAAAGAGTAAAAAGTCTCAGGGCTGGGAAAAATTAATTAAAAATTTTCGCCCTTTCCTTATCCAAATTTACGACTTGTGCACCTTTGATTTGTGTTCTAAACCATTTCCGCTGTTTAGCTACAAGCTTATTGGTGCTCAGAATGATTGCTTCAGACAAATCATCTTCATTCTCGTGTCCACTTTTCAACCACCGAATAGTTTCTCGATAACCTATAGCTGATGCCGCACTTGGATTCTTCTCAATTCCTTGTACCACCAGTCTTTTAACTTCATCAATCAAACCAAAATTCAGCATATTAAAAACTCGACTACGAATTCGATCTTTTAAGATATCAGGATCGCGATCAAGAATGATAACCTTCTTTTCAAATTCAGGAAAAGGAATTGCCTGCTTATCAAAAGATTTTTTTAATTCCAAAAGACTTTTCCCTGTCCCCAGACAGCGTATCAATGCTTTTTGTACTCTACGTGGATTACAAACATCAAGATCACCCAATCCATCGGGATTTAATTTATAAAGTTCTGTAACAATACGCATCAAACCTTCTTCTTCATAAAGGGACAAAACATAATTATTAAAACTTTCTGAAACTTCAATGTCATCCACGACGGGAACAAAAAAAGACTTCAAATAAAATCCACTTCCCCCTAAAATAAGTAACTTTTTTCCTCTTTCATAGGCATCATCGATAACTGTTTTTGAAAAATCACAATAACTCTTTACATCAAATTGTTCATCAATAGATGCCATATCAATCCCGTGATGCTTTACTCCTTGTTGTTCTAGTTCACAAGGTTTTGCAGTACCAATATCCATGCCTTTATAAAATAATAAAGAATCACAAGAAAGAATTTCTGCATCATTAGCTTTTGCCCATTGCACGCCCAAAGCCGTTTTTCCGGAAGCTGTTGGACCCGTTAAAAAATAAAGTATCTTTTTCATGGACTTACTAATTGCGATTGGCTTTTTTCAATAAATAAAGTCCTAGAACAATAAATACGATATTTGGGATCCAAATCAATAAATCGGGCCTTAATCCTGGAACATCATCAAACCAAGTAACCAAAACAATCATTCCATAATAAACCAAGGCAAGAATGACTGCGATTCCTAAATTAGCATAAGTCTCTGCTCGACTCGCTTTTATTCCCAAGGGAACAGCAATTAAAACCAATGCCAATACAGACAAAGCCATTGCAAATTTTCTTTGAATTTCAGTATCAATTTTTGCTATTTCACCTTGAGTCATATCCCTTTTACTTGAAGAAGATTCCGTTTCCAAAATCTTGGCTTTATAATCCATGAGTTCGAAAACAGTCATCGTAGAAAGTTTTTTGGATTGCAGATTTTTTTCATTCCAAATAGCACCAAAAGGCAAGCGAAGAGAAAATTCATCGTAACTTAAAATAGGAATGGAAGCATTTTTAAAATCCTCCAAATCTTTAAAATCACGCATTTCCCCAGTTCCATCATAAAGAGTCAAAAGAACATCTCCCGAAGCCGAATCAAAACCAAATCGTCCCTTTTTTGCTTTTATAAAATTTTTGATCGCCCCTGCCGAATCTACTTCCCAAAGCCAAATATTATGCAATTCATTCTTATCTCTCTTATCAATATAAATAACATATCCTGGAAAATCCTTAATAAAAACACGTTCTCTTATATATTGTAAAGGATCCTCTTGCAATACCTTACGCAGATCTTGCAAATAAGTAGTCTTGGCATAAGGAGCATAATAAGCATTCACAAATATACTTAAACAAGTTCCAACTAATCCTAATATCAACACTGGAATAGCGATTCGATAAATGCTAATCCCAGAAGCTTTCATTGCAATAATTTCACGCTGTGCTGAAAGTCTTCCCAGCACTAAAAGAATTGCTGTTAAGAAACCAAGAGGTAAAGCATAATTAATAACATAGAGTATCAACATAATTAAGAGCTCACCTAACATCCAAGGAGAGACTTTACCAATCAAAAGAATATCCTGGCCGTCTCGAATGATCTTACCAACAACAAGAACAAAAATAAACATCCCCATGCAAAATAGAGAATAAAGTAATATTTGTTTTAGAATATATTTATCAATTAATTTCACTATCAATAAATTATGGTCTTTTATCGAAGCGCATACAACTCCATTTTTACTCGATTTTTTAAAAAAAATCATTACTCTATAAAAATACATGAATGCGAAACAAAACGAAGTTCTCCAAATATTTATTGATTCAGGCGCTTTTCTTACTGGACATTTTATTCTCCGCTCAGGTCTTCATAGCGAACACTTTTTTCAATGCGCAAAAGTAGGAGAAGATTTAGCTAAAATTACACGTCTAGCAACCCTTCTAATAGAGAAATTAGGTCCAATAGACTGTGATACTATTCTAGCCCCCGCAATGGGAGGCTTAGTCATTGGACAGGAAGTTTCCAGGCAACTTGGGAAGCGCTATCTCTTTGCCGAAAAAGTAGATAATCGCCTTGTTTTACGCCGCAATTTTACAATCCATCCTGGTGAAAAAGTGCTCGTCGTTGAAGACGTGATCACACGTGGAGGACGTGCTCAAGAAGCTATTGAGATTGTCAACCAATCTGGTGGAAAAGTAGTTGCTTTAGCTGTTTTAGTTGATCGCAGTAATGGGAGTGCCCACTTTGATGTCCCTTTCACTTCATTACTTGAAATGTCCTTTCCTACCTATGAACCCAACAAAGTTCCAGAGCATCTCCAAAAATTCCTCCGACGAAGCCTGGGAGTTAAATTTGAATCTTTTAATTTATTCACTTATTTTACGATTTAACTGGCTCAATAGGTTGACTAAGCCGAAGTTCGTTTTCGTTCTTATTCTCCTTAAGATTATCAGGCTCAAGCTTAACAGAATCATCAAATGAACTCTGATGAAAGGCTTTATAACTTACTTCAAAAGATTGAGGCTGAACGGATCTTTGAGCGTAAACTTTAGGTTTTTGATTCTGTTCTACTTTTTGATCCACTAGAACAGGCCGAACAATATTCAAAGGTTGCCTCAACTGCGGTTTTAGAACTTCAGCTTCCCTTCGAGAAATGGTAGTAGGCAATTTCGGATTCTGATTATAAGGCATATATGGATTGAAAGCCAAATACGGATTAAGAAACATATTGGGACTAAATTGCTGCTGATTAGTTTGATTAAAACAAGCTTCTCGATTATAAATTTCATTCGGCCAATTGATTATGCTCAATAGCCGCTTAAGCCATTTCCCGCGATCATTTGATCCTGCCCATTGTCT
>JABDAI010000084.1 GCA_013289195.1 Verrucomicrobiota bacterium | reverse complement strand
GCAGTAAACAGCCACGGCCTAAAGCAATTAACCTTATTGATCTCAATGGCGTTAATGGCTTTATGATTAATGGTATTTCAGGAAATGTTGTGGATCTTTCCTGGTCTGTAAGTAAAGCTGGAGACATCAATGGAGATGGTATACATGATATCTTAATCGGAGCTGCTAATATGCTTAAACCGGCAGGACAAAGCTACATAGTCTTCGGCCGCAGGCAAGAATGGCCCACAAGCATTAACCTTTCTGATCTTAATGGCAATAATGGTTTTACACTTAATGGGTCATATGGTTACGATGGTATATCGGTTAGTGGAACCGGAGACATAAATGGGGATGGTATAGACGACATTCTCATTGGTTCTGCTGACCTATTTGCTATAGGGCAAATTTATGTAGTCTTTGGTAAAAAAGATCCGTGGCCTGCAGTAATTAATCTTAAGGATCTCACAGGAACCAATGGTTTTGCAATTAATGACATAACTATAGCCCATACTTTTGTGAGTGGAGCAGGAGATCTCAATGGCGATGGTATAGATGATATTTTAATTGGTTCTGGTGATCTTTATGATGATGAAGGACATGGTTACGTAATATTTGGAAGCAAATCACCCCGGCCTGCAGAAATGAATCTTACAAGTCTAAATGGTGCTAATGGTTTTGCTATAAATGGCGTCCATCGGACCGACGGAATTGGTTGGTCTGTCAGTGGAGCAGGAGATGTCAATCAGGATGGAATAGCTGATATTATAATTGCTGCTTCTCGATACGCTTATAATGGCCAAGGTGCAAGCTATATAGTATTTGGCAGTCAAGAACCATGGCCTGCAGCATTTTATCTTGTAAATCTAAATGGCAAGAATGGCTTTGCTATTAATAGTGATATTATCGGTGATAATGGTGCCACTCAAGTAAGTGGCACCGGCGATGTGAATGGAGACGGTGTAGATGACATTTTAATTGGTGCTCCTATAGGTTTCAGTTATGTAATCTTCGGTAGCAAAAATCCATGGCCTCCAAGCGTCAATCGTAGCGATCTTAATGGTACAAATGGTTTTGTTATTAATGGCATTCATTCCGGTGATTTCAGTGGATTCGTGGGCGAAGCTGGGGATGTCAATGGCGATGGTGTTGCTGATATTATCATTGGAGCTCCAGGGGCTAATAACAATGCAGGTCAAAGCTATGTGGTATTTGGGAATAAAACGAAACCTTGATTGTTTACTTAAGTAGCAAAATACTTGTAATTTATTTGTCCACTTTTTTTCATTTTTACCTTTTTAAGTTTAACTACACTAATCAATTAGTGCAATATCATGCTATCTTAATAGTACAAAAAGCCTAAGGGATTTTTATTTTTTAAATATTTTTCCTCTCACAATCGATTGATTTTGAGAAATGCCTGCTCCCAACTCCCTATATTTGAAGTTATCTTTTTTCAAACTTTTTAAATCCTCGTTTCATTTTCTTTTCTGCTGCTTTACGTTTTGCTTTAACTTTTCTCTCAACTTTATTAAATCCGTGTTCCTTTTCTCGATCACGTACATGACGATACCAACGACGCGTCCAATAATTATCGACCTTATATCCTAGATCCAATAACATCGCCGTTGTCCTTTTATCCCATTCATGAGCAAAACACACTCCAAATTCCAAAACGGAATTCATCACCGAAATTTTTTTCATCGCAATATGTGAACCATCCGCAGTTAGATTTGTAGGAGACCCTACATGTTTCAAAGTTTTGGGACCATAGAAAAACAAATCTTTCCCTTTTCTTCGATGTAAGAAAGAACTGTGTGATTTAATAGCATCCATGTCCGTTTTAAAAAATTCCTTTTTGTGCTTATAACTTATAAATTGATCAAAATAGCTCAAGTCCAGATTATCAATATTTAGACAATCTAAAACCAAGAGAGAAAATGTTTCCAATGATATGCCAAATGGTTTTAACAAATTATCAACGTTACTACTAACACGAATAATCTCTTCATGACTAATATCTTCACTAATTAAATATTCAGCAACAAATTCAATAATTATTTCGCTAATTTGAGCATAATCCTTTTCTTCGCGATACTTTTTAGCAATAAACTTCTTTAAACATGTTAAATAATAATTATCATCTTTATGCAAACGATAAAAAACAGTAAAGTTCTTTCTTAAAATAGCTTCATCAATATTACACGGTAGCTTCGGATTATCTGACAATTTTTTTACGCCTAGAAGTAACATTTCTGCTACTAATCTTTCTACATTATAATCAAATTCAATAAACTCACGAAAAGTGATTTGTTTACCGGTTAAATAATCATTTAATTCATTGAATGATGACGATTTAATTGGCTTAAAACTCTCTTCCAACATATTCTTTTTTAAATTCCAAAAATAAATCTTCTTTTAGATCTCTTATTTCTTTTGGCAACGAAAGCAGTTCTGATATATTATCGCGAATATCAATATGTGAATTCTTAAAGAAAATAAGGTCCTCTTTTAACGAATCTAAAGAAAAACTTTGTGGCACACCTTCAATTTCGTTAATACTATAAACAAAAAGTTCTTTAATAAAATTATTAACATTATTTCTTAAATGAGCCCCATTAAATTCTAAATAAGTTTGAGCATTAGATGCGATACCCAATAAATGCGTAATTTCATGAAGCATAACTTCCTTAAAGTCAAGTCGATCAGAATGCACATGATCCCCGTAACTAAATTTATGAGCAAAATTGACCTCTATAACACCATCAAATTCTCTTGGTGACTGTTTTTCTCCAAGAATAATTTTTCGCTGTATAGAAGAATAATCAAAGTTGATTAAATTTCTTTTATATTTTTCTTTATTATCATATTCTTGTGTCATTGCAATGCACGCTCCTCTTGATTTATCTTTCTTAGAAACAACTTTTATTTTAATAAGTGCATTGTGATTCTTTAACCACTCTCCGCCAATTTCCTCTCCCAATTGTTTCAGGACTGCTTGTGCTTTTGGTTTAGCATGAAAACCTGTTCCAGGCTCGTCTGCATAAACAAATTCAAAACTTACATTCCCTAAAAGGGTAAGGGTTTGTAATAAAAAACTAATAATGACTATTTTTCGAAGTAATTTCATATGTATTCAGATTTTAAAAGTAATAAATTTTAAGTGTATTCGATAGTTATTTTTAAATTTATCAAAGTTAGATTTAATTTTCTCTTTTTTTTCTGCACAAGTAAATCAGACGATTCCGTTTCCTGCTGCAGCTCTTTCATAGCCTTGCCAGACTTGTTGTGCTTTTTAAGTATTTTATCATTTTTTTTGAATTCTCTTTCAAATTTTTTGTTACGTCTTTCTTTGTGATACCATTGGCGAGTCCAATAATTATCAACCTTATACCCCAAATCTAATAGTATAGCTGTTATCCCCTTATCCCATTCAAACATATAAGAATGTCCACAAATAATACCTTGATTCATTACAGAAACTTTTTTCGCTGAAATATGTGAAGCATCTTGTTTGACCAAGGGCATGCAAGAGCCAATATATTTCAATGTTTTAGGGCCCGCAAAATATAATCTTTCCTTTCGAATCCCCTCCACAAATAAAGCGTAATCGAGATTTATGTCTCCTTTCTCTTTGAAAATTTTATTTCCATTTTTCGTACTCAAAAACTTATCAAAATAAGTAAGAGCTCTTTGCTCTTTACTCAATAAAACTATAAGTTCAAATGGGAACGATTCAAGATCATCGTCAGTAAATAAAAAAAGAAATTTTTTCAATGAAAGCTCATAACGTTCTAATAAAGCATCCACTTGATTTCTGATCTGCTCCATTTCTTTCCCATCCATTGATCCAGAAAT
>JABDAI010000083.1:880-3966 GCA_013289195.1 Verrucomicrobiota bacterium | reverse complement strand
GGACTACAAAATCAAGTGCCATCTGGAAATATCTTCGGCGGAGAAAAGGTAGAAAATACTCTTCGAGATGCCTCATTAGGAGGGATAACTGCTGTTATGAATCGATTTGCTGAAAGAATTGAAAAAGAAATCGACATCAACGGTTTTTATACCCGAGTTCCTGCTGGGAAACAATTCTATTTATATGTCCAACAAAACATTAATCCAGATGACTGGGATGTAGCAGAAAACCTTAAGGAAAAGGAAATTTCTATTGAAGATGCCGACGCTTGGATCGAAAAAATTAAAATGTTTAAAGATAATTTGATTTAGAAGGAGAACAGAATAATGAAAATATTAATTGTTACTTTATTATCGTTAACTGGTTTGTTCGTAACAGGATGCTATCAAGCACATCCCCCCTACCCTCGCCTGGAATCGACTGTTGCATCTTATGAAAATGAACTTTGTACACCCCCTCAATCAATACCTATAAACAATGAAGCTAATGTCAGACTCCCTGAACGCATAAAAGCCTATGCAGTTAATCGCTATATTGACCCGGCTAATCCAAGGATTTTGCATGAACGTCATGTCGTATATCGGATTGAAGAAGATCCTACTTGGCGACTAGCTACCGATGAAAATAGACAAATTCTTATTGGCAATACATTGACTAATGGAAAATTGAATTATAATCCAGTTTTAATGGAAAAAGAATTGGCCTTAGAACTTCAACGCCAGCGTATTATCAATGAAGTCCTTCAATCTCACAGTGATATGCTAATCGATACGGGAGCTAACCTTAATAAGGATCACGAAATCATGCTCGAACGCTCAGAACAACTCAGAAAAGCTCTCGAAGAACAAGGTAAGATTATTGCTGAAATGAAAGAGAGATTTGATAGTAAAAATTGAACACTTCGCCATTTTAATAAATTTCGCTTAATTTTATTCAAAATTTTGTTTTATTGCCAAAAATAACAAAGATTTGCCCTACAGCGTTATTAGCGCCTCTGGCACCAATAATGATATCATCTACACCATCACCATTAATATCCTCTGCTCCACTTACAGAACTACCACTTTGATCTTCTTGATTAATGCCCTTTAGAGCAAATCCATTGGTACCATTAAGATTAGCAAGATTTACCGCAGACCAATTTTGCCTACTTCCAAACAGGACATAACTTTGTCCTGCGTCATTATTACTAACAACAGAACCAATCAATATATCCGCTATACCATCTCCATTGACGTCTCCTGCTTCACTGACAGAAATCCCATTAACCTCTGAACTAATAATACTAATACCATGAATAACAAAGCCATTCTTTCCATTGAGATCATCAAGGATAATTACTGGAGGCCATGGATCTTTATTCCCAAACACTATGTAGCTTTGACCTGCAATACTAGCCCAAGGTGATATAGCTCCAATTAAAATATCAGCTATACCATCTCCATTGATATCTCCTGCTCCACTTACAGAAGCTCCACTCTCAACGTCTGGATTGATACCATTGATTGTAAAGCCATTCTTTCCATTGAGATCATCAAGGATAATTACTGGAGGCCATTGTCCTTTTTTGCCAAATACTACGTAGCTTTGACCTCTACGGTTATTAGCCAATACAGCTCCAATTAAAATATCAGCTATACCATCTCCATTGATATCTCCTGCTCCACTTACAGAGAGCCCACTATAATCCTTTTGATTAATGCCATTAATAGCAAAGCCATTGGTACCATTGAGATCATCAAGTTTAATTACTGCAGGCCATGCCTGTTTACTACCAAATACTACGTAGCTTTGACCCGTATGATTGTAAGCACCGGTAGCACCAATTAAAATATCAGCTATACCATCTCCATTCACATCCCCTGCTCCACTTACTGAACCGCCACACCAATCACTTGGATGAATACCATTAATAGCAAAGCCATTATTACCATTAAGGTTAGCAAGATTAATTGCTTGAGGCCATGAATCTTTTTTCCCAAATACTATGTAGCTTTGACCTGCAGTATTAGCCAATGGAGCACCAACTAAAATATCAACCATACCATCTCCATTGACATCCCCTGCTCCACTGACGGAATAACCATTATTATCGTGTGGATTAATGCCATTAATCAAAAAGCCATTATTACCATTAAGGTTAGCGAGGTTAATTGCTTGAGGCCAGGGGCCTTTTTTCCCAAATACTATATAACTTTGACCCTGCTCGCTGGCACCACCCTCTGGAGCACCAATTAAGATATCAGCTATGCCATCTCCATTCACATCCCCCACTCCGCTTATTGAATAGCCACTCTCACCTCCCAACATATCACCTGGAATGCCATTTATGACAAACCCATTGCTACCATTGAGACTAGCCAAATTAAATACCGGAGGAAAAGTTTCGTCCCAATCCTCAGCATATCCTAACGCAGCAAAAATGCCAAAAAAAGCATTCGTCAGAAGCGTAATCCCAATTGTAAGCTTTGAAAAAGTTTTCATAAAATTAATGTCTGTGTGAAATAACAATCATTAAAAATATTTATTATAATAATTTTTAATTAATACAATCTCTTTTTATTACATAGAAAAATATCCCTGGGGTTGGATTTAGCAATCAATGCTTTAGCAAAAATAAACTTCTCCATTTTACTATCAAATTTTGCGAAACTCAACGGTAACCATACAACTTAGACAAGTGTTCTTGGCTTTCCACACGGAGACAACGTTCATCCATGAGTTCTTTAATATCTCGGTAGCTCAAACTATATCGGCAGTACCAGTAGACGCCCTGTAGGATGGTATGTTTGTCAAATTGATAGCCGTTGAATGGATTGAAGGATGTCATAGCCACATTTTATGACAGCAAATTTCCCGGTTGAAAATCACAGAATCTCACAATTTTTCGCAGATGCGACAGAACCTAGAAGGACGTCCTCGATGACTACGTTCTTTATAACGATGCCTCGCGGCAATATCTCTTCTTTCATTTGCTGACTCATATGCATTCCTTTTTGTTTTCGGTGTCATCATTTATGAGTCAACTCGGAGCCTAAAAAATTTTGCAATACTAGAGGTTCCGATACAAACTGAACTAACTCAT
>JABDAI010000083.1:0-870 GCA_013289195.1 Verrucomicrobiota bacterium | reverse complement strand
AAGATATTTCCAGATGGCACTTGATTTTGTAGTCCTGAAGTTAAAGCTCCTAGGAAAATATAAATGTTCAAAATTTACAGTTCTCTTCAACGCCTCATTTTGTAAATTTATCTCAAGCAATAGGGTATATTTTTGACCGTGAGGTCATACCTGGCAAATGTGATAAAATTCGGGCGAATATATCGGATATATCATCCGCTGTAAGTGAATTTTCAATACTCGCCCTAAACGAAGGCAGTTGTGGCCAAACGGTCGAATTACAACAATCAGCGCAGGTAATAAAAAGTTATTTTAGGTCTGGCTTTTTTCAGAAAATTTGTTTGTCAATGATTCTTACCATGACGAAGTTTCATCACAGCATATATCCAAGGAATGAAGCTGAACATTCAGAATTTGTTGATAAGAAACATTTTTTCTTAGAATTACTACGTTCTTTGCATCAAACAGTTCAGAAAATTGCTCAAGACCCTTTTGAGTGTAATACGGGTTTTCTTATAAAAAAGAATGTTGTGTTAAAGGGTGCCGACATAGTTTTATCTCGATTGGCTAATGATCCACAACAAGAAGAAATTGGCGTTGGATTTCCCTCAGCACCTGCAACACTATTAGAATCCGAAACTCATTTTGAAAAAATTATCAAAGCATTTGAATTTGTTTGCAATACCATTATAGTTGCAGAAAATTATGAAAAGAAATTAGCAGAAATACTCTTAAAGGTTGCTTTCAATTTCAATACTCCATTAACGCCTAAAATGCTTGAACCTTATTTAAAAGAATGTTCTTTGATAGAACAGGCAATAAAGAACAATAGAATCAATCTGAATCAATGGGAAATTTTTTATTTGTTGTTAGATTCTTTTTTACAAGACA
>JABDAI010000082.1 GCA_013289195.1 Verrucomicrobiota bacterium | reverse complement strand
GCTTTTTTCCGTTACTTTTCATCCATTTTTTCATATTTTGCCCAAAATTTTTCTATTGGATTTAAATCCGGTGAATAGAGTGGCAAATAGAATAAATCATTTCCTACCGACTCTACAATCCTTTTATTCTAGGCAACTTATGAAATGAAGCATTATCCAATATTATCGTTTGTCCGGCCTTTAGTTCTTTGATTAAAAACGTCTCAAACCAATTATTGAATAATTCTGTATTATATGGCCCATAAAATACTAATGGTGCTATGTTTTTTAGGAAACAAGGAAGATTATAATAATTTACAAATATTATTATAGTCAAAAATGAAATTCTGAAAGGATAACGAATCATGACTGGGGAAATGAACTAAAAGGAACAGCCTTAGGGGCTGGAATGGCAGCCGTAGAAATACTCGAAGTCATGAAGGACAATATGGTAGAAATAGGACAATTTACCATAAATGTTGCCGATGGATCATTTCAGCAAGATTTAGAAGGATTTATGAGTTTGCCAGCAGAAGTGCGAAAACAAATCCTAATTAATTACGCAAAAGAAACAATTTTAGGGATATACGAAGGATTTAGAGAAAGTATTAAAACACCTGAAGGAAGAGGAGAAATATTAGGAGATGTATTGATTGGTGGAATAATGGGTAAAGCTATTAAAGTAACTAAAGCAGGTAAAACTGGAAAAGGAGGAAAAAATGGAGGAGGAGACAATCCAGATAGAAAACCAAATAAGGATACTGAAACTTATGATAAAGAAAAACCTGAAAAACAGGGAAGCGAACATGAAAATCATGAAAAGAAAGATTCTAGTAAAATAGAAGAAAGTGGGGATTTTGGGAAGAAAGTAGATATAGGTGTAAAGCTTGAGTTTAGTCAGAAATTTACTGATATTAATCACTTGCCTCCGTTAAGACAAGAGTATATAAGAGAAGTGTGGAGTTTAGAAGGAACTGTGTATAAATTATTTAATGAAGGAAAAACAATTGAGGAAGTAGCTCGTACGGTGAGTCAGATGAGGAGGGATCTTGGGATAAAGTATAAAGATTTAACTCCTCCGGAGTTACGAGAAAGAATTTATGCGAGGAATATTGAAGTGCATGGAGGAGATACACTCGGTCCAACTATAGAACATTTAAGAGAGAAAGGAAAATCATGGGAAGAAATAATTGAAAGTGCCTGTAGAGTAGGAGGTGCAGATCTTCTTCTTGAACCAAAATAAAAACAAGAAAAATATGAGAGGCCCATTTTTTAATCAAAATCGCATTAATTATGATATTTTACAAAAATCAAATTTTAATGATGTCGATATAGCAATCGATAAAATAAAATTAAAATATGATATAGATATAAAAGAAAAGGTTGAAGGTTTAGATATTAAATGGATAATAGCTAGTATTAATAAACATTATGAAATCAGTATTCAACATCACGATCTTATTGGCCTTACAATTTATGCAGAAAACGAACAATCAAGTGCAATAGTGACTGAGATAGCCAATTATTTGAGTAAAGAAGTATTCGATCAAAGAGAGGATATAGGCTATACACCATAGCTTAAAATGTGAGACTGTTCAATTAACTTCTAACTTCCCGAAAAAACTTGGAGTGATTGGTGGAATGATGGGTAAAGCTATTAAAGTAACTAAAGCAGGTAAAACTGGAAAAGGAGGAAAAAATGGAGGAGGAGACAATCCAGACAGAAAGCCAAATAAGGATACTGAAACTTATGATAAAGAAAAACCTGAAAAAGACGGAAGCGAACATGAAAATCGTGAAAAAAGCGATTCTAATAAAATAGAAGAAAATGTGTTTGAACAAGAATATGATGACATTAAACACTTGCCACCTTTACAATAAGAGTATATAAAAAAGTTGTGACAAAATTATTTGCAGAAAGAAAAACAGCTGAAGAAGTAGCTCGAACGGTTAGTCAGATGAGAAGAGATCTCGGTGTTAAGTATAAAGACATGACGCCTCCAGAGTTACGAGAAAGAATTTATACGAGGAATATCAAAGAGTATGGTGATCCTTTGGGGCCATCTATAGATCACTTAAGAATCGTAGATAAAAAATCATGGGAAGAAATAATTGAAAGTGCTTGTAAAGTAGGAGGTGCAGATCTTCTTCTTGGAACGAAATAAAAACAAGGAAAAAATGAAATCAAATTTTATAGATGGACGAATAAGATATGTTATTTTACCAGAAAGTATATCAAACTTTAATGATGTCGATATAGCAATCGACCAAATAAAGTTGAAATATGATGTAGATATAAAAGAAAAAATTGAAGGTCTTGATACTAACTGGATAGTCGCCTGTATTAATAAGCAATATGAAATATGTGTTCGATATCACGATCTTGTTGGCCTTACCATCTATGCAGAAAACGAACAATCAAATGCAATAGTGACTGAGATAGCCAATTATTTGAGTAAAGAGGTATTCAATGAAAGGGAAGATATGGGTTATAAACCATAGGTTGAAGAAAATAGTAAATTTATATTTGGGATGCAGCCGACAGAATCTCTCTGGAGCAAAATAAAAAAATAGAGTATGAAAGGACAGTTTTTTCAGAAAAATCTATAAGATATGATCTTTTAACAGATTCAAATTTTGATGATGTAGATAGAGCAATTAGTGCAATAAAATTAAAATACGACGTGGTCTTATATGAACAAATTAAGGTTTTTGATAGCTACTGGGTGGCGGTGATTGTAAATCAAAAATATAATGTATGCGTTCGCCATCATGATCCGATGGGCCTTTTTATTTATGCTCGGGACGAACAATCTAATGACATGGTTACAGGGATTGCCAATTATTTGAATAAGGAGCTACAATGAAAGAGAAGATATTTCGAATTCAAATAGTTTATAAATGATACTACAAAGACTATGAAAATAGGACTGTTATGCAACAGAGATAGACTGTAGAATTAAAAAAGAATGTATAAAATAAGTTAGAAGATTAAAATATAGTGAATAAATTATATAATAAGTAAAGCAGACAAAGAAATGGGTGTATTCGGGGAATTCTGTCAAAAGTTAAAAATCAACAAAAAATATAATGATGTCTATGAATCACACAGTTTAGTCACAAATCCTGGTGTTGTACTCTAAAATTTTGTTCAATACTCTCTGTAGTGTAAAGCTTGAGTTTAATCAAAAATTTACTGATATTAATCACTGGTCTCCGCTACGCCAAGAGTATATAAAAGAGGTAAGAGGATTAAAAAAAGTTGTGTTAGAAATGTATGATCAAGGTAAAACAGCCGAAGAAGCAGCTCGAACGGTTAGTCAGCTAGGAGTTAAGTATAAAGACACGACTCCTCCAGAGTTACGAGAACAAATTTATGCGAGGAATATTGATCGATGTGGGGATCTTCTTGGACCGACTATAGAACAATTACGAAATTCAGGAAAATCATGGGAACAAATAATCGAAAGCGCATGCAGAGTAGGAGGTAATGATCTTCTTCTTGGAATAAAGTAAAAATAAAAAAAATATGAAAGGACCATTTTTTTACAACAATTTAATGATTTATTATGTCCTAAAAGACGATGGATCAAACTTTAATGATGTTGATACAGCTATCGATGCAATAAAATTGAAATATGCTGTAGACATAAAACAACAAATTGAAATACCAGTAGATTGTTATTTTGTGGTTGCTGGTATAAATAAAAAATATAATATATGTGTAGAATCGCACTATGCGATGGGACTTACCATTGCTTCTGAAGATGAACAATCAAAAGATATAACCTTTGAGATAGCCAACTTTTTGAGTAAGGAAGTCTTCAATGAAAAAGAGGATATGGGTTATAAACCTTGAAATATATTAGAACAAAAATTAAGAATCAAAAAATGAAAGGACGATAATGGTTAAAAAATATAGATAAAAATAAATATTTTCATAATAGTCACAGGTAGGTAAATATTGCAATGATAATTAATAATTATATTAACGAATTTCTTCTTGATTTTAATAAAATAAGTGGAGTTTTAGATTTTGATTTTTTA
>JABDAI010000081.1:1912-4273 GCA_013289195.1 Verrucomicrobiota bacterium | reverse complement strand
AGTTGATTTAATTCGTCAATATTTTCGATTTTTAATCTTGCGAATTGCTTTTTTGTATTGAAATTAAGCTTCAATGATGAATTTAGTAAATCATTAATTGAAATAATATAATTGCCTGAGTCGTAATAAAGAAAAGTAATGGATTTTTTTATCAGGTCAGACTCATCATCAGGAACATTTGTAACTGTAGTGGGGCGAGGAAATGAGTCTGGTAGTATGAGAATAACATCCCTAGAAATCTTTTCAATAGTAAAACTTTTGAGACGAGGGAGTTTTGGCACCGTAAGCGTGACATTTTCAGAAATGCATCCAATATTGATAATTTCAAGGTAAAAGAAATTAGGTAATTCAACTATTGTAGTTTCCCCATTGCCAATTGCTTTAATTGTGAGACTTGTAAATTTGTCATTGAATAAATATGGTAACTTAAACGTTGCATTACTGCCAATAATATGCCCGAGAGAGAGTTTTGTAAGATTTGGAAAAAGTTTCAGGTTTTTGTACAATGTAATAATAGATTCATTGGTTTTATCATTAATGTCCACTTTCTCCAAATCCAATTCTTGAATTTCATAATAATAAGTGAATTCGGGAACTGATTGTTTTGAAAGTAATTCCTGTAGTTGATTGATTTCTTTAATATTTTCAATCTTTAGCCTTACCGGTTTCGCTTTTATTAGAAGAGTATCGCGAAATAGATTTAATAAATCATTGATTGAAATAATATTGATTTCTGATTTGGATGGTTTTTTTTTCCGCCCAAAGTTGTTTTTTGTAATATTTTCAATATTTAGCCTTACCCATTGGTTTTTTATTTCTAGAATGGCACGAGGTGCGGGAGGAGGTTCATTTTCATACCAAGCAAAAGCTTTAAGAGGATGAGGCTCATTTTTTTTAATACTTTCTGGTTGTTGAATACAGGCTGGTTTCGGTTTTTGTATCTCTTCTTGTGTAGTAAGTAGGCTAGGCGAAAACTGGATGCCCGAAGCTAAATATTTCTTTGGCAGTTGGCGTATATCTTTATCACAAGCCTCCTTAATTATAAAGTTATTAAGGCGAGGAAAAGAGTTTGGTAATAAGAGAGTAACGTCCTGAGCAATGTATTCGATAGTAAAACTTATAAGATTATTAAGTTCATTTGGTAGCTTGAGTGTCACATCTTCCCAGATACATCCAATTTTAAGAATTTCGAGATTTTTGAGTGATTCAGGTAACTGAAGCATTGTAGCATCCCCAATTCCAATAGCTTTAATAGTAAGACTTGTAAGACTATAAAGTAAATCCGGCAACTCGAAAATGGCGTAATCGCCAATAAAGTGTCCAAGAGCGAGATTTGTCAACTTTGGAAAAAGATGCGGGTTTTTGAAAATAATAGTTAATAATGTACTAACAAATTCACTAGTGTCATCATTAATGTCTATTGCCCCAAAGTCCAATTCTTGAATTTGATCAAAAATCTTAGTGTTTTGTTGCGTTAAAATTAGTTCCTGTAGTTGCTTAACTTCATGAATAGTATCAATTTTCAGAATTATTCTTGGCTTGTTTTCTTCAATACCTTCAAATGTTTGTAATTGATATAATAGATTTTCAATTTTAATGGGGAGCCTATAAGCTTCCTTTATAACACGGTAAAAATCTTTGGTAACTAACAGTAGATTTCTAATACTGTTCAGATCGCAATGCGATAAGATGCGTGGAATTATGGCCAAGAGATCGTCTCTATATGCTTTCACTGGTTGAGTTACCCATCGCGCAAAAAAAAGATTGGTTATACGTCTGAGAGGTAAATCATATCCTTGGCGCGTATTAGATGCACGTGAAAAATCAGAATTCTGATGCATGACCTTTGGGGCGTCTAATGAAGATACCCTAGGTTTTTGAGGCGAATAAATTTTTTGTGGGATTTCCATGACTTGTGAAGGATTAATGTATCCAATTTATGAATGGACTTTATAAAGTCAAAAATTAATTCATTTGGTATAATCTTTGACTACAGTGCAAAAAGATCAAAAGATTAAGTTTCACTTGCCAGTTGATTGTTTTCTTATTCACACCAACAGTTTTAACCCATCATAAGCTATGAAAACATTTTTAGGCAGTTTGGCTTGAGAAGAGGCGTAGTCAACATGGTTTGTAGTGTGTGTAAGATAAGTTTCCGCGGGATTGATTTTTCTAGCAGCTTCTAAGGCTTCGGGGAATATCATATGTGTAGGGTGTGGATCTTCTTCTCTAATAGCATCTAGAATGAGGATATCTGCATTTTTAGCCAATTTTTGAGCTTCATTAGGGATTGATTTGCAATCTGGGAAGTAGGCAATTTTTTTATGTGTAGCAGTTTCAAAGAAAATAAGACCTAGGGTT
>JABDAI010000081.1:0-1859 GCA_013289195.1 Verrucomicrobiota bacterium | reverse complement strand
ATGAGGCAAGGGCGTTGAATGGATGAAACCACCGGGAATGGAGAGGGATTGAGGCATGAGATTTAAATTAAAGGCAGGATAGAATTTACTTTTTCGAATCCCGGAAATAGCATAAGGAAAGACGGCTTTTATTCTTTCTAAGCCATCAAGGCTACTATAAACATCGAGAGGCTCGTCCAGAGAAAAACGGCGAAGGTCGTCCATTCCTAAAATATGATCGGCATGACCATGAGTCAGTATAAAAAGATCTACTTGTGTGACATTATTGCAAATGCATTGGAGGCGAAATTCTTGAGCGGCATCCACTTGGATGTGGTAGTCATTAATTGTGACATGGATGGAAGAGCGAGTCCGCCAGTTTTTTGGATTGGATAAATCGAGATTAGGGTTATCATTAATGATACCGGGAACGCCTTCAGAAGTGCCTGAGCCTAAAAAGATTACTTCCATTTTTTAGATGGCATTGTCGCCCCTTTCGTCGGTGCGGATACGGATGGCTTCTTCTAGGGGAAGGATAAAAATTTTGCCATCTCCACTTTTGCCTGTTTTGGCTATTTTGGCGATGGTATTGACGGTCTTAGCGACCAGATTTTCAGGGACTGCGATTTCGAGCATGATTTTGGGAATGAATTCTATAGAATAGTCGTCGCCATAAGTTTCTTCAAAATGACCTTTTTGCTTACCAAAGCCTCTGACTTCGGTGACTGTAATACCTGGGACACCGATTTCAATCAAAGCATCTTTTACTTCTTCAAGTTTAAAAGGCTTGATGATTGCTTTGATAAATTTCATAAAAAATTTCTGTTTTTATATCCTAATTTTGAGGCTTTGTAAGAAATCAATTGAATACTCTCGTAGAATAAGTTTAAAATACCTTGTTTAAATGAAGAGTAAAGAAGTAAATCCAATATTGATGGATTTCCCTATGCCTATTGGGACGCCACGTTTGATAATAAAGCCTCCTGAAATAGGGGATGGAGAAATGGTCAATGAAGCGATAAAAGAGTCGTTCAAAGAACTGCATCCATTCATGCCTTGGGCCAAGGAAATGCCAACAGCGCCAGAATCCGAGATTTTTGTAAGATCTGCAGCAGCAAACTGGATTCTTAAAAACAATGACGAACCTTACTTGCCCTTATTTATGTTTGATAAAGAAACCCATCAATTTATTGGAGGGACAGGGTACCATCACTACGATTGGGAGGCAGGTTCTATAGAGATTGGGTATTGGATCCGGACTAGCTTCACTGGAAAAGGATTAATGACAGAGGCAGTGAATGCATTAACTCAGTATGCATTCAAGGAATTATGCATGAAGAAGATAAGTATTACCTGTGATATTAATAACAAAGCTAGTAAAAGAATACCAGAGAAATTGAATTATCGTTTGGAATCAATTATTAAGGAAAATAGAGTGGATGTGGATGGTAAAGTTAGTGATACATTGGTATATATTAGGAGTATTGATTGAGATATGTTTGATTTGAATGTTTTTAGGTTTTTTAAATTAGTATTTAAAATAAAGTATTTAATGGAGAGGAACCCAGTTTTGAAGTGCTTATTACAGTTTTTAAAAAAGTACGCACAAATTTGAAATTATTAATAAAATGGTTTATCAGTGTAATTGTAATAGATTGCGATTAATGCAATTATAAATAAATTAATGAATTAACTTCAAAAGGAGAAAAGATGTTTAAAAAATCTAAAAAAATATTATTGTCATTATCATTCTTCTCGGCGATGCTATGTTTGCCGATTGGTTTACAGGCTTCCGCTAATTTAAAAGTGAAGAATAATACTTCACATGATATATATGTTGAAAAAGTAAACACAGAAGACGTTGGTCAAGGTTGGTTGTG
>JABDAI010000080.1 GCA_013289195.1 Verrucomicrobiota bacterium | reverse complement strand
CTGTTGATAAGTTTAAATCAAAATTTTAAAATATGTTAAATACGCTACGCAATTTCGGATTTGGTAAAAAGAGACCGAGCATTTTTTTTAATAATGCAAGAATTTTTGATTTGGGTAGAGCCAAGAAGTTTTCCCAAGTGAATCACTGTAAAAAGCAGTATTGTCTGGATTTTATAGTGAAAAGATTTCGTTTATATTCGAATAATGTTCATCATCAGGCCAAATTAGCAAATACAAAAGAGATTGTTGATGAAAGATCGGAAATTGACTTCGTAGACTTTGAAGATAATCATGTATTAAAAGTTACGAAAGAAAATTTTGGAGCCATAAAGGATGAATTGAGGAAAGAGGGTTCTATCATTAGAACTCTGGAGTTTAATTTTGTATTGTCGGAAAAAGAAATAAACGAATTATGTGAAGTAATAAAAGATAATACAGAATTAGGTTATGTAGGGTGGCATGTTGATCAAATGAGATATGGATATAAAGGTATAGCGAGTATTGAAAATAAATTAGTAGAAAATAATAAAAATTACAAATCGCATCCGAATGACTACGTATATGGTCTACTTTCTAAACATGCTTATAGAACTTCTAAGGAAGGAGATCTCGTGAATTTAGATCATATAGATCCCAATTTTAGCAAGTATCTAAAAAATTGGCGGGTGGAGAGAGTTTTTAATAATACAAATGAAAGTGGTTATTATGGAGCTATTTGTGTCAATGATAAGGCACGTCAAGTTGTTTTGGCAAATCGTGGAACTGAGGGTATAATAAAAGGTTTATTTAGTCAAAATAGTGATTGGAAAACAAACATTGAAGAGATATTACATGGAAAAATAGTGGTCGGCCAACAGGCTTGGAACTTTAAAGCTACAGAAGAAGCAATTAATATAGCTAAAAACACTGGGTACCGGTTATCATTTACTGGGCATTCTTTAGGGGGCTGGCTTGCAGAGCTTAGTGCATTTTATAGTCATGCCTATTTTAATTATCGAAATATAAAGGTGGTGACCTTTGATAGTCCTGGTACTGTGCCAATGATGGAAAAATTGCAATCTAATATTAGAGATAAAGATAGTCGTATAAAATTAGAAGACTTAGAAATAACTACTTATTTAGCAAAACCAAATCCTGTAAATTGCTGCAACTCGCATGTGGGTAAGGTTTATATGGTTAAAGCTATGATGGAGCCGACGGAAAAAGTAGTAAGTAAAACGTCGGAGTTTACTAATCACATAATAGGCGATAAACTAAAAGGTGTCTCAACAATTGAAGGGCATCGTTTATTGAAGATATTAGAAACATTTGATCCCGAAACAGGAAAACCAAAGTTGTGTGAAAAGATGCTTGATTGGCCAAGAGTAGAATATTGTGGTCATGAGAGAACATCTAGTCAAGTAAATGCAATGATAAAAGATATAATAAAAAACAGTGGAATACCTGTGAAAGGACAAAGGGTTTGGCAAGCGACAACAGATTATATAGTTGGAGATACCACGATTGCGACTTTAATTGATTTTTTAAAAAGTTATGTGAAAGGTGAGATCAAGCAAGATCAATATTGGGAGTATTTTAGCCATATAGAATTCGAGCAAAAAGGAGAAAAAAACGATGAACGCAAAATAAATTTCAGTCCGGATAACAAATTTATACTCATTGCCCTCGCAAAATTTCGACGTGGTGAAGACATACATGTTATGGAACTTACTCCTGGGAGTGTAGATAAATTTTTACATAAACTTTATATTCGTAGAAAAAAATTAGAAGAAAATAAAGATTTATCACCTCAGTTAAAAACACAATTAAAAGATTTACTTGCAAGTTATAGAATAGAGAAGAATGGACAAAGTGACATTTTAGTAGCTAATAAAGGTCATCATATTGAAGACATCAGGCAAAGGACGCAAAGATTATTGCAAGTGATACCTGAAGATATACAAAAAGTATGGCAAAACGTAGTAAGTACCCAAAATCAACGAAGAATGAAATTACTACCTGATAATCTTCCTTTGCAGACAGTACCTTATATTGAGATTCATGGTAAGGAAAAGGAATTGGAAAACAAATTGAGTAAAGATCAAGTGATTTTAATTAGTGGAGCGGGTGGGATGGGTAAAAGTACTTTGGCAACAAAGTTTGGAAGGGATAAAAAACAAGAAGGTTGGCAAGTAAGATGGATCAAAGGTACACAAATAGATGAAGAATTTTCTCAATTAGCAAAGGATTTGAATATTTCAATTGCCAAATTACGTCCTGAAGAAATTAGAAATTTAGTATACAGAGGTTTAGAACAATTGTCAAAAAAACAAAGGTTACTTATTTTTGATAATATAGATGTTAATGGGAAAGAAAAAATAAAACACTATTTAGTGAATCTTCCGATTAGGACGAAAATAATAATTACTTCAAGAAATGGAAGTTTATTAGAAGGAGTTAAACCAATTAATGTAGAAGGTTTTGAGAGACGGCAGGCAATATCTTATTTGCAAGAAGCACTTGGAAAAAATGAAAAGGAAGCTGAGCAACTAGTAGATATAGTTAGTGAGTCCCCATTTAGATTGTCTAAAACTGTAGCTTATTTGAGCGATCGTAAGTTAACGAATATCGATGTGTATATTGCAGGTTACAACGCAATTAAAAAAGGATACGCTGAAAATGACGCTATCTACCCTGAGGTGGAGTTATTATTTGGAGATTTAAAAACGAAATCTCCAGAAAGCTGGCAATTACTAAAGTATTTTGCGTATCTTGACCCAGAAGGAGCTTCAAAAGAGTTAGTAATTCTTTTAGTGAAAAAATCGTCAATGGAATTACAACAATACGTTAACGAGTTGGAGCATTTGTCGTTAATGAATGTTATATCAAAAGGGAATCAAATAATACTTAAAGTAAGTCATCATATAGTACAAGATGAAACAAAAAAAGCATTGGCACAAAAAGATAAAAATAAAACTGAGCAGACTAAAATATTAGAGGAATTAATAATAGAACTAAACAAAAAACTGCCTTATATCAACGAGGATGCAAAAACTTCGCTTGAAATGCAAAAAATAGTTGAACTAGTAAATCATGCAAAAATAGTTGTTGAAGAAGGAAAAGAGTTATCGTTGGAAAGTATAGAAGATTTACTAGAAAAAATTGGCGCTTACTACTTTTCGATATTTAATTACAATCAGGCAATAAATTATTGTAAGAAAGCATTAAATCGGCAAATTCATAAAAAAAATCATTCAGCTGTGGCAAACATTTTGGATTTTCTTGGGGTAGCTTATCCAAAACTTGGTGGAGAAAAAAATGTCCGAGAGGGTCTGGAATGTGGGGAAAAAGCACTTAAGATACGCCAAAAGTTATTTCCTAATGATCTTTCAAGTATCGCGAACTCATTAAATAATATTGGTCTAGCTTATCAAGCTTTAGGAAGCGAAAAAAATATCCAAGAAGGTCTCAAATATCTGGAAGAAGCGCTTAGGATGTACAAAGGGTTATTTCCTGGCAATCATCCAAATGTAGCCAACTTATTGAATGATGTTGGCGAAGGTTATCGAAAACTGAGAGGAGAAGAGAACATCCGTAAGGGAGTGCCATATCTTGAAAAGGCGCTTAAAATGAGTCGGGCATTATTTCCTGGCAATCATCGAATTCTGGCAGCCGTATTACATAATATTGGTCTTGCGTATGAAGAACTTATTGGAGAAGAGAATATCCGTAAGGGGCTGCAATATCTGGAAGAGGCGTTGCAGATGAGTCGGGCGTTATTTCCTGGTGATCATCCCTATGTGGCAAACATTTTGAATAGTATTGGATTAGGTTATCAAAAGTTAGGAGGAGAAAAAAATATGCGTAAGTGCCTCGAATACCAGAAAAAAGCACTTAAGATGTACCACATGCTATTTCCAGGTAATCACGCTACTGTGGCCAGTTTATTGAACAATGTTGGTAAATGTTATCATGATTTAGGAGGAGAAGATAATATCCGCAACGGTCTCAAATATTTGGAAAAAGCGCTTGAGATGTACCAGGTGCTATTTCCATGCAATCATTCAGATGTGGCCAGAATATTGAGTAATATTGGCAAGTGTTATCCTGATCTAGGAGGAGAAGATAATATCCGAAAGGGTCTCAAATATTTGAAAGAGGCACTTAAAATGTACCAAGAACTATTCCCTGATAATCACCAGTATATTGTTACTACTGTGAACAAGATTGGAGAATGTTATCAAAAGTTAGGAAAAGAAGAATAACATCCACAAGGAACTAGAAAATAAATAGAAGGAGCTTAAGATGCGTTGAGTTGTACTTGGCAAGACTTAATCTGACACTTGC
>JABDAI010000079.1 GCA_013289195.1 Verrucomicrobiota bacterium | reverse complement strand
CTCCCCAAGCACTCCATAGGCCGCATCTGCAATTACTTCATGTGCCTTGGCGCTTGGATGTAGCGCATCATAAAATAATTCCGATTTCTCCTTAAAACCAAAACTTTCCAAATTTTTAAACATTTTATTAAATAAATCAAAAGTATCTAAATAATATACCCGTATACCCTTTATGACCTCAATATGGCTTAACATCTGTTTGAGTTTTACATTATAAAGATCCATAGTCACATACAATAATCTATTCACTATTGCTTTTAATGGTGCTTCAAAACTGCTAGGCAGATATTTCAATAAATGATTAACAATGCTCTGGACCAATTCTCCACCCCGAGGGGCATGCGTCAAGGATGGCAAATTTGGAACTAAAAATTTCTTCGCCCCCGCACCGGCCAATTCCTCTATATGTAATCGAATATTACCCACCAAATCCAAAGGATTGCGCTTATCCAAAAAGTCATTTCCCCCTACCCAAATGACGTACAATATATCCTCATCTGCTTTCCCATCATGCCGGCTCAGATAACTTCTGATTTGATTCCCTACATCAAGAATATCCTCATTCTCATTCTCTCCCGATTTTGCCCCCCCATAGGCAAAATTGGACCCTCCTAGTTTACTACATTCCAAACTCGGCAATTTGCATTTCTTCGCCAATGCCTCTAACCACACTGCTCCATTCGTATATCGATCTACATTACCTATATCTGAAAGACTATCGCCAAATATTACAATATCTCTAGGAATATATCCATAGCAACATCCATTGATAATACAGAAAAAGCAAAACGAAAAAATCAAATTCAATAATACTTTCATAAATTGAAATACATTGGGGTAATATATTTAGGGTATTAATTCATTATTAATGAAAAATAAAATAAATTTAAAGAATAAAAAACTGACTCTTGCTAATGTTGTCTTCCCCGATTGCCGAGAGCCTATTAGAGCAGTGACTGGATTATTTTTAATCGATCTATTAACCTCTTGTAAAAAATGCGTTTTTTCGATTTTCATATACTATAAAAATAATATTTGATTGCAAATTTCGATAGAAAAAAGGACTTTATCTATCATTTTTTGCAAATATATTTATAAAATTGATAGATAAGCCAAACTTTCTCGAAATTTTTATACAAATCGTTCCAGACTTTTCCTTCCCTAAGTTTTTTCTTGTTATCAATCAAGCCTACGCTAAACTCTATAAATCTAAAGATAATCACTTTATGATTAAAAAAAATAAACAGGATAATAAACCCTATCTTATTTTAAGTCCTAAAAAAGAATTTGAAGAAAAATTATCGAAAAAAACGGATTCAACAGGCACAAGGCTTTTTGCTGGACGAATGGTTAAAGTCAGAAATGCCTATATCCTAAGCGACCGATTCTGCGAAATAATTTACCTTTGCACTGGCAATGTTGAAGGCGCTAATGCGCTTTTACGATGCCATAATTCGCAATATTTACTCAATAAAACCTTAAAAATGTTTTCTGCCAGTCAAATTTCGAATGAACATCGCTGTTTATTAAAAGAACTTATACTTAACTCTCAAACTTTCCTAGACAAAACAAAAAAGGTCCAACTCATTACACCTGAAGACTTAATAACAATTCGTCGTGAAGTTCAATCTCAACAAAAATTCATCGATCAAGCAGAAATCAATGAATTACTTGAGAGTACTAGAGAAACATTTCCTCAAAAATATCTTTTTACTTCAGGCGTGTCATTTAAGCGTGAATTTCTTAAAGACGCTTTAAATCTTCATAAAAATGATCAAACAAATTTAGGATTTATGTTCAATTTTTTGTTCAAACATGAGAGCCTAACAAAAGAGGACATTATTCAATGCTATGAACATTATCTAAAATCACAAGAACTTCCATCAGATATTCGAATTCTTATATTAGAACGGTTAACCAAAGCTTATATTGTTACCAATGCTTTTACCTCCAAAATAGAAATTACCGAACAAGCAATTGCATGTTGCGAGCAATTACTTAGCTTAACTGCATATGAAAAAACAGACCCCCTTAATTATAAGAATTTACTCACTTTTTTAATCAATCTTTATCATAAAAATAAAGATTTTTCAAAGACCATCGGATGTTGTATTAAACTTTATAATACTTTCCCTTCTTATGATTTAGTTAGTGAAATTGAAAAACTTGCGAGAAAGGCACAGAAATCCGAGAATTATATCGGCGCTATTGAATACTATGCATTTATTGTCAATCTTCTAAATCCTAAAGTTCCATTGGTAACAAGAATTATGATATTAAAGTAGAAGCTAATTCCACTTTATGAAAAACTTCAGGATAATAAAAAAATCATTGTGTGTTATCAGTCCATCCTAAATTTGCCTGATGTATCATTAGACGAAAAAATCAATGTATTATTCGAATTAGCCAAAAGAGAGGGCAATACGCCTCAAGCAATTGCATATTATGAACGTATTCTTAATCTCACTACAAAACCTTCTGTGCAGTTTCAAGTTTTAGAATATCTAATGCAAATTTATAAACAAAATGATAATATTAGTGGACTGATTAATTGTTATCACAGACAATTGGATCTATGCCATTTCCTTTTTAAAGATCTTCCAAGAGAGAAAGTTACCTATTACTATAATCGATGCTTTGTCGAAAGCCCTCAAGAGATGAAAGTTCTTGTTTTCAAAAATTTAATCTCCCTATATCTTGACTCTAAGAATATTGCCAAAGTCATTGAATGTTATCAGCACATTTCAAAACTAGCGGGCGTAAGCCAAGGCAGTCAAATTAATGCTTTAGAAGAATTACGCCTCCTCCATAAAGAAATGGGTAATAACAATCTGCTGCTTGAGACGCTGCGCTGTTTAGCCCACAGTCACCTTCATTATCAGCATACCGAATCTGCAACTCGCTGCTACGAAGAAATTCTCGAAATTCCAGACATAACACCAGCCCAGAGATTTGAGGCATTATCTCAATTACGATTACTCTATAAAAAAAATAGGTCAATTAGTAATGAAATCACCTACATTGAACTTATTCTTGCACTTCCAGATTTATCATTGGATATACAATGCAATCTCCTTAAAGACCTAATCCACCTCTATTTATATATTAAAATTAAGAAAAAAGAAATTGAAACCTATGAACGTCTCCTGAAAATCAAACAGGACGATTTTGATGTATTGACTTCTTTAGTCAAACTTTACGCAAGCGCCAGCGATATCGAAAATCAAATTAAAACTCATGAGCGCATTCTGCAGATTCCCAATTTAGATCCTAATTGCAGGCTGCCTTCATTAAAGAAATTAGCCCTTTTTTATAAAGAAAAGGGTAAATCAAGTAAATCTATGGAATGCTATAAGAATATTGCTTTATCTGTGTCATCTACTTCATGGGAGCAACCAGAAAAATTCTTTGCCATAAGAAATTGGCTTGAGCTTGCCGATCTAAATTGCGCTACAATTAGTGAATCTCAAGTGTCCTATATTCTAGATTTCCTTACAAATTTTTCCTTCAATTACTTGATCTCCGATAAAGAGCCCCTGCTTGACTGTTTTGGTCTTCTTTTTAAATTCTCTAACTTGTCTTTGGATTCCCTCAAGAAATTAGCTACGTGTTTTTACTCCGAGGGCGGGAGTTACACCAAAGGATATTCCTGTGCAATTAAATGCTATAAACGCATTCTCGCAATTCCAGATCTTACAATTAGCGATCAAATTGACGCTTTAAAAAAAATGGGTGATTGTCACAATTGCGATGGCAATATTCGCATGGCAATTAAATGCCATAAAAAAATCCTAGACTTCATGAATATTGCACCCGAAGGGGAATATACTTCTTACTCTTACCTAGGCGAAGCTTATCGCCAACTACAGAAAACTAGTAAATCAATTAAATATTACACACACATTCTAGAAAATTTTCCCACCATACCCGGCGCTGAATTTCATGCACTTAACAATTTAGCAATTCTTTATAGATCTTCAAGAAGACCTTCTCTTGCCATTGATTGTTATGAACGCATCATAAAATCTCCTCAATTGGATGACTCTATTAAAATTGAAACCTTCAAAACCTTAGCTTCTTATTGTAACTCTATCGACAATGTAGAAAAAGAAATTTGGTGTTATGAATGTATTTTAACCTCTCCTGAAATGAAACCGAATGAATCCGATGAACATCTTGAAACGTTAGAGGCATTATACAACATTTACAATCAAATTGATGATCCTAATATAACTATAATAGGCCTCGAAAGGCTCCTCAAGCTACCTGCAATAACATCCCAAATTCAAATTCAAGTCCTAGATCGATTAAACAACTGTTACCGTAAAGCTAAAAATACCTCCAGACAAATTGAATCCTTGGAGCGTATTTTAGAAATACCAACTTTATCGCCATCCTTGCGATAC
>JABDAI010000078.1:4293-4415 GCA_013289195.1 Verrucomicrobiota bacterium | reverse complement strand
GTTTTTTAAGCTCTGCATGTCGGTTAAGGACAAATCATTTTTTAAGCTTTGATCAAGGAATGACAAAATCTGGGGAAAGCAAATGCATGAACGCTCAAAAAGAGCCAGGGTTGCAAGATGGA
>JABDAI010000078.1:0-4283 GCA_013289195.1 Verrucomicrobiota bacterium | reverse complement strand
CAAGATGGATTTGGCTTCCTGATAAAAGGAGATCTTGTTTTGTTGTCCTGAACGGATTTGATTTTGCGTGGATGATTTTATGTAAGACTTCTTTTTCATGTGAAGATACATAGAAAGGTTCTCTTGAAACTATTTGAGATGCACGCGGAGAATGCGAGTCTTGATTCTTAATACCTTGTGTATTGTCCCGTGATGGAGTAGGATTGATGGTTGTTCTGTTCGTTGGAATATTATCTGCTGGTTGCATATGTTGTTATTTTTGAACGGTGATTAAAATACTATCAAATAACTATCAAATAAGAATTATTGATACAAGATAATTATGTTTTTTTTTTGCAGGGAGTGTTCGAGGAACTGTATTTGACTCTCAATCAATCAACTGCGTAACTCCTATTAATTGTCATTTTTATGAATATTTGAAATAAAAGCAACAAGACTGATACATTTACATTCAGCCCTGGAAGCCAAAGTGATGGAATGTTAAATAGTCGTACAGTTTTTACTTCGTCCAGTACCCAAAGGAGAGAACCAGTGAACGATATATCCTCTCCTAGGGATGTAAATTTATTTAGCAGAGAACATGCAGCTGGTGCTTTGATTTATGAAAATACAAATGAAAATGGAGAGCTTGAAGACATTAATTTTGAACGTAATTTGACGTTAAGGGTTGTCAGAGTTGGCGATATCAAAGCCCCTCTCAAGTTGCCTGCAGATGTTACAGATTTCGAATGTAAAAATATTGCTTCTGGAGTAACTCTTGACTTGAGTCCTTGCACAAATCTTACAGCAGTTGAGGTGAAGCGCGTTGATGGACAGTTGATTCTACCTCCTAGCATTAAAGGTTTTCAGTATGAATACATGGGAAATGGGGCTGCTTTTATTTTAACCACTTTAGCTAACCTTAAGACTGTGATAGCAGGCAATATTTATAAACAACTTACTCTTCCACGCAACGTGAGCTGTTTTGAAGTTCGAACAATTGGGCAGTGGGATGAGCTCGATTTACTACCCTGTACCAATCTTAGGACTGTTAAAGTTGGAGCATGGTATGGGATGTTAAAACTTCCTTTGGGTATCACGAACCTTAAAGTTGACAATATTTTTTGTAGCCGAACTATTAATCTAAGTCTTTACACCAATCTTGTGGAATTTACTCTAGGTGCTGTCAAAGCAGTTGATGGGAGAAATAGCAACATAGAGTTAATCCTATCTAACATCCTAAATTTTGATGTTAGCGCAGTTAATATTGATGCTGGGAACACCCTGGTACCTCATGCTGTAACATCTGATAGGCGTAATATAACTCAGTCAAATATCCTTCCAATCGGGCAATCAACCCCTTCACTTAAATCTGTAAAGACGTCTGCAAATTCGTCTACCCATGAATGCGGAGAAATCACATCCGACACTACACTGGATTTACAGGCACGGGCTGATTTAGAAAAAATGAAGGTGGGTAACATTAATAAAACATTGAACGTTCTTTCCACAATCAAAAGATTTGAAGGTGGGAAGCTTAATTGCTTTAAGGGTGATCTTAACTTAAGTTATTGTTCTCAACTCACAGCTGTTGAAATGAAGGGTCTTATTCAAGGAACGTTAAAGCTTCCACAAAATATCAAAAAATTTGAGTGTGGTGAGATTGAAGTGTGGCTGGATCTGAGTACATACACTTTTCTTGAGACAGTAAAAACAGGAAATGTTTTTGGGGATTTAAAGCTTCCCTCTAATGCAGAAAGCTGTCTAAAGAGTTTTGAGTGTGGTGACTGGAAGTTGTCTTCCGGAAGCACTATCCTTGATTTGAGTGTTTATAGAAAGCTTATAACTGTGAAAGTTAATCATAGAGAAGTTGATTTCAGGGCTCCACCCAATCTCATCGAATTTGAAGGAGGAGAAATTCAAAGTGCTCTTGATTTAAGCATGTGTAAATCCTTAACAACAGTGAAATTGAAAGCAATATATTTCGGTGGTACGATTCAACTCCCCTCCAGTATTAGAAGTTTTGCATGTACTGGTGCTCTGGAAATGCCAGCAGCTGGCTTGGTGAAAGTCTTGTTTACGGATAGTTATAGTGGAACGCTTGACCTGAGTCATTGCAAAGAACTTACAACTGTTAAGATAGGTTACCTTAGCAGTTTTCTAAAGCTTCCTGATAATATTACACATTTCGAATGTAGAGATTGCTCAAATGAGATTTTTCATTCGATGAACTTGAGTAACTGCAAGCAACTCACGGATGTAAAGCTAGGGATATGTATTCGAAACCTGCCAAACAGTGTCAAAAAACTTGAATGTAGTGGTTTTGCTTATGATATTGATTTAAGTCAATATTCTCAACTTAGTGATATTAAAGTAGGGAATATTGAAAGGAAACTAATTCTACCATCGGGTGTCAAACTTTTTACGTGCGGGAAAATAAATTTTGATATTACTTTAGACTTGAGCCACTGCAAGCAGCTTACGCATCTTCGGGTTGAAACGGTTGAAAGAGAACTAATTTTATCACGTCAATATCATGGATCTTTAGCTAGTGGATTGTCTTCTAGCAAAAACATCAAATGGGTTTAAAAATTTTTGGGTAAGTTTCAACAAAAGGATCCAAAGTTCCACAGAATTTCAATTAACAATCATATCTGGTGCAATTATATGCCATTTATCCACCTCCCAATTTTAGGACAATTCTAAATCAAAATTTTAGAAAGTGCCAAACCCAGTGAACAACTTATACACCATAGATAAATTACTTAGAATAATCGTTTTATCAATATAACCTATTAATAGCTAATGACTTAAGTAAAATCGCCCAATAAACCTTACGTCTAGGTTTTGTAGTTTTTTCTTTTGTTTAGTATTTGTTGGATCTTCAATTGCACTTCAACTCTCAGGTCCATATATAGAAATCACTTCATGTGCCAATTCCATTTGTTTGCCACAGAAAGCCAATCCTATGGCCAACACAGAGCTAATACTCGACTTCAATATTTCAGAAAGAAAATTTCTAGATGAATTTTATAATAATAATAAACTCGTTTTATCAAAAATTACTAATGATTTTAATTCGATTAAAAATATTGAATAGCATCCACTAATAAAATGGAGAATGCAAAAATTAACTAATATCTAGGTTTTGGTGGAAATTCGTGCAGTAATTGGCTGTTAGATTTCTATAAGGCCTCGTTCTCTTCTTTCTTCCATACCCATATATTTTACATGGTTAAAAATGTGCTCCTTAGATTCTTGATCAGGCATTGCTTTGATACAAGCTTCTACTATGGACCCGTCTACAAAGAATTCTGGATGTTGCTCAGCGATTTTTTTTACTAATTGGGAATATTCTCTGGCAAAATTTACTGCGACCTCATAGGGCTTGTTTTCCCATTGCATGATCCCTAAGTTCATTGCTTCAAAACACAACATTTGAGCAAGTTCTATATTTTGTTCATTATTACCCAATTCTTTTAGTTCTTTTTTAAGATAATTACCATCCAAGTAGCCTTTTACTCCCCAATCGGTACCAAAAATATTAAACCTACTCCATTCTTTAATGTGAACTATTGCATTTAAAACGTTAGTTTGAATTCGTTGTCTTAATTTCAGTAAATTATTATTTGTTTCTCCTCGAGAAAAAATTATCCATCTAATTTCTTCAGATAAACCACCCAATTGTGATTTAATTTCTTCTGTTCGTTTATGATCTTTACCATATAAGGCTAAATAAATACTATAGGCTTGTTTAAGATATTCTTGTGTTTTATAATTGCTAGGAAATAAATTTCTGTTTATTTTACTAACTTTATAAAGGTCAATGAGAAGTACTGCGAGTGGGTCTTTTTCTTTTTCAAGCAATTGACGTTGGCACGTTTCTATCGACTTCTCTGAGCCACAAGGGAATTGCCTTTTACATTCATTAAAATACTTTTCTTTGATTTTTTTTAACAGATCGGCTCCATTTAAGAATTTATCATAACCAATTCCTACATTACGTAATGAAATTGCTATATCAGGGTGATTATCAGAAAATAATACTTGCTGCATCCTTAGAGCTTCTTCTAAAAAAATCAATCCTTGTTGAATTTGTTGATCATTGCCTAAATTTTGATAAATGAGCCCTATGCGATTGAGTGATTTTGCCACATTAGAATGATTCCTTGGATAAATATGTTTTTGATAGTCAAGTAATTGTTCAAAATAATATAAAGCTTTGTCTTGATTTAAATTCAGCTTTTCATAATAAAGTGCAATTTTTTCGAGCACATTTTCTGCACCAAAAAAAGATAATTTAT
>JABDAI010000077.1 GCA_013289195.1 Verrucomicrobiota bacterium | reverse complement strand
GTAAATAGTAGGCATGCTCCCAAACATCCAGTCCTAAAATGGGTACACCAACGTTTTCAACGATGCCTTTCATTAGAGGACTATCTTGATTAGGCGTTGAAGAAATGAATAAACTTTTATCTTTTGGGTTTACATTAAGCCAAGCCCAGCCGCTACCAAATCGTGTGGTTGCAGCAGCATCAAACTTTTCTTTGAAGGCATCGAAACTTCCAAATGTTTTATTTATAGCTTCAGCAAGTTTTCCTTCAGGTTCTTTCCCTCCTTTAGGGGAAAGTATTTCCCAGAAAAAAGAATGGTTTGCATGGCCTCCTCCATTATTACGCACAGCTGTACGTATTTTTTCGGGAACTTTTTTCTAAGTTACTAATTAAATCATTGACGTCTTTAGGTGCATCATAACCTACTGAAGCTATAGCCTCATTCAATTTTGTAACATATGCTTTGTGATGCTTTGTGTAATGGATTTCCATTGTCTTCGCATCGATATAAGGCTCAAGAGCCTCATAGGTGTAATTTAGTTTTGGTAATTGATATTCCATAATAATCATAATAATTAAAAATAGTAGCAGTTTTTTGATTAGTCAACTTTACTTCTTTTTTTTATAAAAAAAGCCTGTAGCAATTCTTTGCATTCCTTTTCTAAAACACCTTTGGTAACAGCTAACCGATGATTCAATCCTTCGAGATCATGCAGGGCACACCCACCGCCTAAACATCCCATTCTTGGATCATTGAATGCATAAATAACACGTTTTAGGCGCGACATAATTGCAGCACCCGAACACATAGGACAAGGTTCTTTAGTAACATACATTTCTGCATCACTTAAACGCCAATCTCCTATCGCCCGAGCTGCTTGAGTTATAGCTAAAATTTCGGCATGCGCAGTAGGATCTTTTTGCGTTTCAACAGAATTATGAGCACAACCCACTATTTTCCCATCGTGTACAACGACCGCACCCACGGGCACTTCGTCCTCCTTCCAAGCTTCAAGTGCTTCATTATACGCCACTTTCATAAAATAAGCATCATCTTTTTTTAATTCAGATGGATATATTTTTTCAAATGGACATTCTATTTTTGTTTTTGTATCTTCGTTCATTGTAAACTTTAATACTATTCATAAATTAGATTTTTTCAATTAATTTCATGAGGAATGTATCACGCATTTTTACCCTGAACTGAGGTTAATTGGGGGTATTAAGTTCTTCTGAAGCTTAATAAATAAATTAAAAAAAAGCTTTACTTATTTTGCAATTAATGCTTGCATGAAATTAAGGATACTGTGATTTTATATTATATTTTCCTGCGAAAAGTTGGCAATCATCAAAAACTAATATTATGTCAGTAGAAAATTACAAGCAATTACTGAGTGAACTAGGTCAAGCAGTTGGCTTGCCAGATCTGGCTCCTGATAAAGATAACTATTGTTGTCTGGGATTCGATGATAAAATTATTACTCATCTTCAATATAGCGATACTAATCAAGTTCTTATGTTGTTTGCGCAACTAGGAGTAATTGATGAAGATAAAGTCAACGATATCTATCCGCGTCTTCTTAAAGCCAATCTTTTTTGGCAAGGCACAGGCGGAGCTACTATTGGCGTAGATGATGAAACCCGCGAAGTATTGATATCTTATCAGGCCCCTATGCAATTTATGGATTTTCTTAAATTTCAAGAACTACTTGAAGGTTTTATCAATACCGCTGAGCTTTGGATAAATACCCTAGAAGCAGTTCAACATGGAGAAGGTATTCCTATAAGTCCAAAAAAATCTGCGAAGTCATCCCCGGCTTCTGGAAATGATTTTCCAAATATTCGCCCATAATTTTTTTTACTTTGCTAATTTTTCTAGCAAAATATCGACTATTCCATCAATCGTGTGATTTTTGGCTTCTACATTGACTGTTAGGCCTGCATCTCGAATGGTTTTTGAGGTCAATGGGCCGATACTACAAATTAAAGGATGTTTTGCAGAAGGTTCGAGTTTCAATGATTTTACTTGTAGAATAAAGGAAGTTACAGCCGATGAACTTAAAAAGATAATGACGTCTGCGCCCATTTCGCGAAATATTTTAGCCTCTTTGTTATGAGATAAATCTTCTAACTGCGTTTCATAAACTTGCAAAGTATCAACAATCGCATGTCCTTTTTCTTCTAAAGTCTCTACGAGAACGTCCCGATTTAAATTTCCAGTAATCACTAATACCTTGGTATTATCCATACTCTGGGATTCAATTAATTCATCAGCTAGATTCTCGGATTCTGCTTCCCTAGGTATAAAATCAACTTCTAGGTGGTATTTTGCCACTTCAGCTGCGGTACCTGGGCCTATGCAAGCAATTTTCAGTCCCCCAATGCAGCGTATATCTTTGAATTTATTAAAAAAGAGATTAAAAAAATTCTGAACTCCATTGCGGCTTGTAAAAATTATCCATTCATAGCTCCCTAACTCCAAAAATACATCATCTGTTTCATCTTCGTCATTAAAGGGCAAAATCTTGATTAATGGCAATTCGATCACTGCTGCTTTTAAATTTTCTAATTTGCTCCGTAATTCTCCAGATTGTTCTTTATTTCTTGTTAAAACAATTTTTTTCCCACTTAAACTATTTTTATTATCCATTTTATTCATTAAAAATTAATTCTCCATCATTCATCAATTATTTACCATTGATCATTTTTACTATCCGTTCGATACTGGGTTTAATGGAATTAGTGCTTAAATTTTCATCAATATCGAAAACTTTATATCCAATCTTCGGGTGATAAACATAAAACTGACCCTCATTATAGTAGCCAGAAAAGCCTGCATGACAGCCTCCACCGAGTGATGAAAGGAAAAGTCTTTCTATATCAACAGCATAACGCGTTTGCGAATCGAACAATTGGAAGAAGTATTTAGAATCTTCTTTTCGACATTGGATTGCAATGGCGCCCTGCCCTACTGCCGGGACCATTTCTTCGATAGCTAATTTTCTAAAAGTTAAGCCTTCATAGTGAGCGATCCCCAATCGATTAAGCCCTGCAGCAGCTAAAACAGTGCCATCTGCCTCTCCATGAACGATTTTTTCGAGCCTCGTCTGAACATTACCTCTCAAGCCTTCAAATTGAGCTTGAGGGAAAATACGGTGAATTTGCTCTCTTCTGCGCGGGCTGCCCGTTGCAATTACCTGTGGGATAGTAACATCTGAACGCAAAATCAGTACATCGCGGGGATCTTCTCGTTTTAAATACCCTACTATTTCAAGGCCTTCGGGTGACTCTGTTGGCAAATCTTTTGCACTATGAATGGCCAAATCAGCTTCGTTTGATAGCAAGGCTTCTTCTATTTCTTTTGTAAAAAGCCCTTTTCCCCCTTCTTTTTCTAATGAAATTTCTCTTTGTTTATCCCCAGTTGTAATAATTCCTAATAATTCGCACTCAATATTAGGAATTTGTGTTTTTAAATGCTCTTTTACTAACTGCGCTTGTTTAAGAGCTAAAGGACTTTTTCGTGTGGCAAGAACCCACTTTCTTTTCATTTTGGCCATGAATTTAATGGTGGACGGCGCAGGACTCGAACCTGCGACCTACTGGGTGTAAACCAGTTGCTCTAACCAACTGAGCTAGCCGTCCCTGTGAGTTTTATATAATCTGCTAAAATCACCCATAAATGCAAGCATTAATTTTTATTATTGATTAAAAAATCGGCTTGCTCGGCCTTCATAATATTCATTTCATTTCAAATTCCATCTAATCTTATTAAATTTCCATAGAAAAAAATCCACTAAATTTGCATTTAATGTACTATTGTTTTATATTAAATTAAGCTTAGAACTAAATAAATAAAAACTTAACCAAAAAATACTATGAGTGCAGTCCCACAGCCAAAAAAACCATCTACAACAGAAACAATTTCAACTCGTTCTGTTAAGCCAGCAGAAACTTCAGGAGATGAGCCAATCACTTTTCCTAGAGCTTCTAGCTCCGAAAAAAAATATAAAAAACTGACAATTCCTGACACAGAACTTTCAAGAAGGGAAATAGAGATTGCTGGACGAAAGATTCCAAGCCAAAAAAATCGAAAGTAAAATTATAATTACAAATAAAGCATTTTTGATTTAATAATACATAAAAAATACTATAAACGCTGAAGTTCACCTTGCTTAAATAACCTTAAATAATTTAAGAAAAGGACTTCAGTGTTTATTATTTTGTCATTTTTGATCAGCCCGAGTAAAAAGTTTTAAAAAAAGCTTGAAAAAAAATAAATAATCTACAGATTCCTAATTCTAGGATGCACTCGTAGCTCAATTGGATAGAGCATCTGACTACGGATCAGAAGGTTGGGGGTTCGACTCCCTCCGAGTGTACCATTTAATGGGTGAACTGCAAATAATGAATCGATTTGCTGAAAGAAACTGAGTTTTTATATTCATTTTTTAAATTCAAAACTTCCATTAAATTGATCATGCAGATCAG
>JABDAI010000076.1 GCA_013289195.1 Verrucomicrobiota bacterium | reverse complement strand
TCTTCAATCAACGGAGCAAGGCTTTTATGCGAGGTTGGGAAATAAATTTGAGCACCTAGACTCATTTCGCCTAGAGTAAAGCTTACCAGATTATCCAGTGATTTGGGTAATTTAAGAGTAGAATTCTCGTCTATGCTATCAAGGCTAAAATATGTAAGCTGATCGAGTTCATTTGGAAATTGAAGGGTAACGAAAGCACCAATATATTTTATTGTACAAATTCTAAGATTATTAAGCATCAACGGTAAATTTAATATGCAACCAGAACGCATGGAGCCAATTATGAGCGTAGTAAGGTTATTAAGTGAATTTGGTAGCGTCAAGACTGCCTGTATTACTATAGCAGCTCTAAAGCAACCAACAATACACACAAGATGTCCAATAATAAGTGTTGTGAGATTCTTAAGCTCTGGAAGTATAATTCTACCACCAACAATCGATTCAATAGCAAGTGTCGTTAAACTATTTAGCTGATTTGATAAATTGAGGGTAGTGTGTTCTATGCTTCTAATGTTGAAAATTTCCAGATTAGCGAGCGCATCTGGAATTTCAAGTGTAATGTCTCCATTCATAGAAGGAGTTTGAATCGCACCTATAAGAAGTGTTTTAAGTTTATGGAATGAATTTGATAATTTTAAATCAGAGTAAACACATTGAATGGAAAATGTCGTAAGGTTATTCAGTGATTCTGGCAGCATTGGAATTGCACAGGTTATCCATAAAGTTTTGAGGCTGTTAAGTGTATTCGGCAACTTCAGCGTAGGTATGTCATCTTTGATTGCAATCGAAAGGTTAGTAAGATTATCAAGTGAATTTGGTAATCGTATATCAGTGCGACTACAAATCTCTATATCTAAATTTTTAAGATTATTTAGCAAAACTGGTAACAGAATCGTAGAATGCGAAATGCCTCCTGTTGTGAATGTAGTAAGCTTATCAAGTGAAACAGGCAGCTTCAGAGATGAAGAATCAATCTTTCCGATGTCTAAAGTCGTAAGAGAATCAAGTACCTGTGGTAACTCTAAAGTAGAATGGTCAAGATCGCCAATAGTAAGTGAAGAAATATTAGGTAACTGAGCCGATAATTTAAACGTTGTATTTTTTTCAAGATTTCCAATCGAAAAAATTGAAAGATTTCTAGCTGATCCAAAGATTGTAAGAGCATTATTTTCCTTGATATCTCCAAATTTCAAGGTTGTGTTTTGATTGAATGATTCTGGTAATGTAATTATGGAGCGCTCAATAATATCTCCCAAAATAATAGTATTACATTTAGGAATAGGATTCAGGTTATGTGAAAAAAATGTCAAAAGTATTGTATTTATTAGCCCTGCAGTATTTATATTGATAGGAACTGCTTTGAAATCAAGTACTTCAATATTATGAGAAACTTTTTTGTAAGATGGATCTAAAAGGAATCTTTGGAATGAGACTAATGAGTTGCCATCTTCAATTTTTACAATACAATTTATTTTATTATTTTGAGTAAAATTAAATTGGTCTTGTATCGATAAATCAATAGTTGGATATAATTTCTCAAAGTGAAAAGAAGTAATTGCTTTAAGAGCTAAAGGAGAAGGGAAGCCTAACAAAAATGCAGGCGAAATAAAATGATAAAATCCTTTTGAAACTAATCGAAGTAAAAGAATACTTCTTGAGTCGCAGTTAGATATAACATTTGAAATTAGTTTGGGAAAATTTTTAACTTTTCTTTTAAAAAGTGAAACTATTGTATTTTTGACTTCTAAATCATAAGTTTTCCTAGCATCAGAAATCGGATTACTAACATGTATTTGTTGATTTTCGTCCGCAATTGTTGAATTTAATGGATTTGTTATTTTTCCTAGTTGTAGGTTCATTTTTTTTGAATTTTTTAAAGACTAAATTAAATCTGATTTGTCATATTAACCATTATTTACTCTATTATCAATCTATGTGTATAGAAATCTCTTAATAAGCATAGTTTCTACTTTTTCACAATGATGTATTCATCACATAAAGTTATCTCTCTATCAGAAAAAAGTTCTTCTTCAAATATGCGAGGAAAGCTCTTCAAGGAGCTTGGGAAATAAATTTGACTACCTAAACCAATGTCGCCTAGAGTAAGGCCTACTAAATTATTAAGTGATTTGGGTAATTTAAGAGTAGAATTATTCCCCATGTCGCCAAGAGTAAAAACTGTAAGCTGATCCAGTGCGTCTGGAAATTCAAGAGTAACGTTATAACCAATATCTTTTATTGTACAAATTCTAAGATTGTTAAGCATCAACGGTAAATTAATTATGCTACCAGGACCAATGGAGCCAATCATCAGCGTAGTAAGGTTATTAAGTGAATATGGCAGCGTCAATTCTGCTACACCATCCCTTCCAATATACATATCTCCGATAATAAGTGTTGTGAGGTTCTTAAGCACCGGAAGCATAATTTTAGCACCAATAATATTTTTAATAGCAAATGTCGTTAGATTATTGAGCTTATTGGATAACTTGAGGATAGCGGATTCTATTAGTATAATGTTGAGAATTTCGAGATTAGTGAGGTCATCTGTAATTTCAAGGGTAACTAGGCTTTGGCCAGGACTTCTAAAGGCACCTATACTGAGTGTTTTAAGGTTATGGAAAGACCATGATAATTTTAAATTAGAGAAAATGCAGTCAATTGAAAATATCGTAAGGTTATTCAATGAGTAGTTATACAATGTGTATGAGTATTGTCGCTTAGGAATTACATAGCTCATCGACCAAGTTTTAAGATTGTTAAGTGATAAGTTCACAATGGCGTCGTTTAGCTGATTAACAATGGCGTCTCGCGGATCGCTTTTAATGGAAAGGTTAGTAAGATTATCAAGGGATTCTGGTAATTGTATATTGCTGCCAGTATCAATATCTATATCTAAATTTTTAAGATTATTTAGCAAAACTGGTAACTTAATCGTAGAATTATTACAAATCTTTTTTGTTGTGAGTGTAGAAAGATTATTAAGTGAATTAGGTAATATAAGAGACGAAGCACTAACATATCCAATTATTAAGGTAGTAAGAGAATCCAGTACCTGTGGTAATTCTAAGGTAGAATGGTTAACATTTCCAATAGTAAGTGAAGAAATGTTATCTAACTGAGCTGATAATTTAAATGTTGTATTTCTTGCAAGATTTCCAATCGAAAAAGTTAAAAGATTTCTAGCTGAACCAAAAATTGTAAGAGTATTATTTTCCTTGATATCTGCAAATTTCAAGGTTGTGTTTTGATTGAATGATTCTGGTAATATGATTATAGAGTGTTCTACAATATCTCCAAAAATAATAGTATTACACGTAGAAATAGGATTCAGTTTGTGTGAAAAACATGTCGAAAGTATTGTATTTATTAGCCCTGCAGTATTTGTATTGATAGGAACTGGGTTGAAATCGAGTACTTCAATATTATCAGAAACTTTTTTGCTGGATGGATCTAAAAGAAATGTTTGGAATAAAGCTAATTCGTTGTGATCTTTAATTTTAATAATACATTGCATTGGATAATGTTGAGAAAAATTATATTGGTCATGTATCGATAAATCAATGGTTGGATATAATTTGCCAAAGTGAAAAGACGTAATCGCTTTAAGGGCTAAAGGAGAAGGGATGCCTAACAAAAATTTGGGCGAAAGAAAATGATAAAATCCTTTCGAAACTAATCGCAGTAAAAGAATACTTCTTAAATTGCAGTTAACTAAAATAGGTGAAATTAGCGAAAAGAGTGTGGGTAGATCTTTAACTTCTCTTTTAAAAAGTGAAACGACTGTATTTTTGATTTCTAAAGCGTACGTTTTTCGAGCATCAGAAAGTTCATTACTAACAAGTGTTTGTTGATTTTCTGGGGAAATTGTTGGATTTAAGGGATTTGCTATTTTTACTAGTTGTGGTTGCATTTTTCTGAATTTTTGAGTTTTTAAAAGATTAGACTAAATCTGGTGAATCATATTAATCCTAATTTACTATGTAATCTCATCCATCTGCGTCGTTTGCGACTCGTTTTCCACAATAATGTGTTCATCACATAAAGTTATCTTTCTATCAAAAAAAAGTTCTTGTTGAATAAGGTGATTAAGGCTCTTCATGGAGCTTGGGCAATAAATTTGACTCCCTAAACCAATGTTGCTTAGAGTGAGGCCTACCAGGTTATCAAGTGATTTGGGTAATTTAAGACTAGAATTATCGCCCATGTCGCCAAGAGTAAAACATGTAAGCTGATCCAGTCGATTTGGAAATTCAAGAGTAATGTTATTACCAATCGTTTTTATTGTACAAATTCTAAGATTATTAAGCATCAATGGTAAGTTAATAACGTTACCAGAATTAATGGAGCCAATCATGAGCGTAGTAAGGTTGTTCAGTGAATTTGGCAGCGTCAATTCTGCTTCTCCAAAAAAGTGAAACGACTGTATTTTTGACTTCTAAATCGTACGTTTTTCTAGCATCAGAAAGCTCATTACTAACAAGTGTTTGTTGATTT
>JABDAI010000075.1 GCA_013289195.1 Verrucomicrobiota bacterium | reverse complement strand
AGATACCAGTCTAATCGCGCCCTATGCGAATACAGAATGTATGAATAGATATCTAAAAGAATTATCAAAAGACCTAGCTGGTAAAGAAGCATACGTCGTACTAGATCGAGCAGGTTGGCATCGTTCAGGAGATCTGAAGGTACTCTCAAATATAGAGCTTGTCTATTTACCGTCTTATTCGCCCGAGCTGAATCCTGTAGAGAGATTTTGGCAATATCTTAAGAATAAAACAATAAAAAATGTGATATTTGAGACTTTAGAAGAGTTGGAGAAATGTATATGCATGTTCTTTCGAAAAGTAACGCTCGAAGAAACACGATCCATTTGCTCGAATTATTTGTCTACTTAAATTTGAGATTTGGTATAACTTCAATTTTTGAATGTACTGACAACTGAATTCAATATCGCGAACTCGGGATTCAATCCATATGCAAAATATTTGATTAAATCAAATATTTTGATAAAAAAGGTTCGCAATCACATCGATGGCGCGGTTGATAAGTTCTCGCTTTGCGTTTTGTCCGAATAATTCAAATCCTAGCTTCATGCATCCAGGACTGTAATGTTCCAACTGAAACATCTATTTGATAGATTTTTTTGGCTGGTCCAATTATTAACAATGGAGTTCCTTAAGCGCTTTTGTAGTTCCACTGCTCCCTATACCCCTATTGTCATAAATCAAATGCTCCCAGCAGATTATATTAGCCTATATTGATTAAGAATTATAAGTTGTGAAAGAATTCAAATCCATAACGGGCTTCAGAGTTTTGTTACTGATTTAGGCTGCCCAAATATAAGATAAGCGCGACCAGGTTGAGTATTAACTCCAACAGCGCCAATTATGAAATCAGGAAGGCCATCACCATTTATATCTCCGACTCCGCTTACTGATACGCCACTCTGATCTACAGCCATACCATTAATTGCAAAACCATTATTGCCATTAAGATCAACAAGCATCATTTCTGCATGCCATGGCTCCTTACTGCCAAACACTATATAACTTTGTCCTGCATGATTATTAGCACTCATAGCGCCAATTAATATATCAGCGATACGATCTCCATTCACATCCCCAACTCCACTTACTGAGCTACCGCTAAAATCATTTGTATGAATCCCCGTAAAAGCAACGCCATTAGTACCATTGAGATTAATAAGATTAATTGATGCAGGCCAAGACCCTTTATGCCCAAACACGAGATAGCTTTGACCAGTATAGTTATCAGATCCGGGCGCACTAATCAAAATATCAACTATTCCATCCCCATTGATGTCACCTGCTCCACTGAGTGCACTACCACTTTCATCAAATTGATGAATGCCAACCATAACAAAGCCATTAGCCCCATTAAGATCACTTAAAGAAATATTTGCGGGCCACGTAGTTTTACTACCAAAAACTACATAGGTTAGGCCTTGTCCTGGTTCTTCAAAATGAGAATCACTTATTAGAATATCAGCTATTCCATCTCCATTTACGTCTCCTGCACCACTCACAAAACTACCAAGACGACTATCTGGACTATTACCACTAATGACAAATCCATTATTCCCATTGAGATTTTCCAGATCAAATATTGAAGACCATGCCGATTGATTGCCAAATATTACATAGCCCCGTCCATGATGATTAATATTATATTGAGCCCCAATCAAAATATCATCTAATCCATCTCCATTCACATCCCCGGCTCCACTTACAGACTCACCATTATTAAATGATCCAATAATACCATTAATAGTAAATCCATTGTTTCCATTCAAATCAGCAAGATTAATTGCTTGTGGCCATTTTCTTTTACTCCCAAATAGTACATAACTCTGACCCACAAGGTTATTTCTAGCATGGGCACTAATTAAAATATCATATATTCCATCTCCATTCACATCTCCTGCTCCACTTAAAGCAGAACCACTGCCATCTTTAGCACTTATACCATTAATAACAAAGCCATTGTCTCCATTCAAGTTAACAAGATTAAATTCTGCAGGCCAAGAGTCTTTACTGCCAAATACTACGTAACTTTGACCTGCTTCATTATTAGCACCATAAGCACCAATTAAGAAATCATCGATCCCATCTCCATTGATATCTCTGGCCCCACTTACAGCCCAACCACAGCTGTCACCTATTTTAACGCCATTAATAACAAACCCATTCTTACCATTGAGCGCTGTAACATTGAATTGTGCAGGAAAAATTTGAAAGTCATCCTTAGCATGACCCAATCCAGCAAAAATGCTAACAAAAGCACCCATAAAAATAACAATCCTCCTTTTACGTTTAGATAATTTTTTCATAAAAAATAACATTGATGGCTTAGTAAATACAAGGAAAGTTATTTATCATGATATTTTGTAGGTAACGCAATCTTTTTTATTAAAAACATTTTCTGGAAGATTCAAAATCATATCTCTATTTAAATTGGCCTCAAATTAGTAATGTACATCCCCCAAAATTTGAGCCCTTCCAATAAACAACCCTGCAGCAAGCTGACGGGGTATTGTGAAAGGTTCAGATGGAATATTTTAGCCGCAGCAAAGCTGCGAGGAATTCAACCCAATTAAGATTAACGTTAACATCTAATAATTTGCGTTTATTTTATATTTTATTCATGCACAAAAATATAAAATAAATATAATGATCATCGAAATCTAAGATTTTCATTTATTCTTTAATTATGATAATTTTATTTACGTTTGCCTAAAATGGAACTCAGAAAACCTAAACTGCACACTTTATGATAAGCATTAATGCTAGTTCCAAGGATTTTTCCTACTGACGTTGGCCAAATATCACATAAACACGGCCTCCGTCTGGATTGCTACTGGCGCCTATTAAAAAATCATCGATACCATCTCCGTTGATATCACCTGTTCCACTAACTGAATAACCGCTGTGATCTAGCGAAAAACCATTAATTGCAAAGCCATTCTTACCATTTAAACTAAGTAATGTAAAATTTGTAGGCCATGATCCTTTATTTCCAAATACCACGTAGCTTTGTCCTGCTGCTTTATTAGCACCACTAGCACCAATTACGACATCATCAATACCATCTCCATTAACATCTCCTGCTCCACTCACAGCAATACCACTAAGATCACCTTGATTAATACCGTTAAGAATAAAGCCATTGTTACCATTAAGATTAGTAAGGTTAAAAGCAGCAGGCCATGATCCTTTATTTCCAAATACCACGTAGCTTTGTCCTGCTGCTTTATTAGCACCACTAGCACCAATTACGACATCATCAATACCATCTTCATTCACATCTCCTGCTCCACTCACCGCAATACCACTGAAATCATTTGGATTAATGCCGTTAATAACAAAGCCATTAGCCCCATTAAGATCACTTAAAGAAATATTTGCGGGCCACTGAGTTTTACTACCAAAGACTACATAGGTTAGGCCTTGTCCTTGTCTTTCATTAAATTGAGAATCACTTATTAGGATATCAGCTATTCCATCTCCATTTACGTCTCCAGCACCACTTACACAGTCACCAATGTTTTGATCATCTGGATTAATGTTATTAATTACAAAACCATTATTACCATCTAAATTTCCAACGTTAAATACTGCAAGCCATTGTCCTTTATTGCCAAAGACTACATAAACTCGACCTCCCCTATTACCAGGATTTCCTATCATAATATCATCTATACCATCTCCATTGATATCTCCAGCTCTACTTAAAGAAAAACCGAAATTTAGCGAGCCGTGAATATTATCAATAGTAAATCCATTGTTTCCGTTTAAATCGGCTAAATTAATTACTGCTGGCATTTTTTTACTCCCAAATACTACATAGCTTTGACCCTGACGACTATTTTCAAGAGACGCACTAATTAAGATATCGCTTATACCGTCTCCATTGACGTCCCCTGCTCCACTTAAAGCAAAATCACCATCATCTTTGGCAGTTACACCATTAATAACAAAGCCATTAGCGCCATTTAAGTTAGCAGTATAAAAATCTGCCGGCCATTCTTCTTGCCTGCCAAAAATAATATAAATTTGTCCAGCCTGATTATTAGCGAAAGGAGCATTAGCCAAAACATCATCGATACCGTCTCCATTCACATCGCCGGCCATAGCCACGGTACTGCCGAAAGCATCACCAGGAGCAACACCGACGATTGTAAAACCATTCTTGCCGTTGAGGTCTGTAACGTTCAATTGGGCAGGAAAAATTTCATATTCCTTCTTGTCGTGCGCCAATCCCGGAAGGATGCCAATAAAAATAGAAATCAAAATAACAATACTCATTTCAAACTTAAAATTTTTCATAAAAATAACAATCACAGTTTATCGCAACAAACACATTTATTATGATATTTTATATTTTGGTCAAGGAATTTATCTTTAAAACCTAAATCGAGAAATAATTAACCTGCCCTTTGTTTTTTTGGTCACTTCGAAGTTGGCACTGCATTTATTAACATATTATCTATAAATGACTTACAATCTTTATTATAGTATTTGGTGTGTTTTTGTTCAGTATT
>JABDAI010000074.1:3388-4639 GCA_013289195.1 Verrucomicrobiota bacterium | reverse complement strand
ATAGGTTACATGAGCGTCTGGGTATTGGGAATATTTAAAGATGTTTCGTTATAATGCAGATTTTGTTAAATGCCGGCTAAATAAAGACAATCAACTTGAGCTTCAAATTTCAGGTCCTTGGGTTGAAACGATATTATTCGAAGTTCCTTTACTTGCCTTAATTACTCAAACCTACTTCGAAGATAGAGGTAAAGTTGATCTTGCAGACTATAAACTAAGAACTTTTGAGAAGGGCTTGAAACTTTCAAAGCACGGCTGCCTATTCACTGAATTTGGAACAAGACGACGACGAAGTTATAATGTACAACAAGCTGTCATAGAAGCCTTTATGGAATTGCCCAAAGTAGGTGATTATAAGTCGACTTATATCGGGACGAGTAATGTTCATTTTTCCAGAATTTATAATACCCCTCCGATCGGAACAATGGCCCATGAATGGATTATGGGGCATGCAGGCATGTTTGGTGTCGTGGGTTCTAATGCCAAGGCACTAGATGTTTGGCTAGACCTATACTCGAGAAACTTTTTTCAAAGAATTTACTGAAAAACTAGCAAAAAGTTATTCCGGTATCCGCCAAGATAGCGGTGATCCTTTAACTTTTATTGAACAAGCATTAGAATTTTATGATCAATTTAATATAGATCCTAAAACAAAAGAAGTAGTATTTAGTGATAATCTAACAGTTGACCGTGTATTAGAAATTGAAAATAAAGTGAATAAACGTTTTAAATCAATCTATGGAATTGGAACCCACTTTACCAATGACGTTATCGGAAGTAAAGCCCTCAACATTGTTATAAAACTAGCATCCATTAATGGAAAATCCGTATTTAAACTTACAGATGCTAAGGATAAAGCGTGTGGAAAAGGTGAACTTTTCGACGAAAACTAATATTCTAAAATAAACATGTTTATTACGAGGACAATACTGAACTGATGATCAATAATAAGAGCTTTATATTTCATTTTATGAAACAAAAATCTACTGAATTTGATTATCATTTATTTATATGATTATATTAATAAAAACTTAACAATAAAAAATATTATGAAAAAACAAATATCAATATTAATTACAACATTGTGTTTATTGCTTGGTTATGCATTGACACTGAATGCTATCGATGAAAAAGATACCGCTGAAAAGGATTATTTCAGAATAGTAGCATATGCGAAAATTAAGCCACGGCCGGAACTCAGCGACAGTGAAAATAAGGTAATAGAGACTATTAGCAAAAAAGCTAAGGAAG
>JABDAI010000074.1:0-3352 GCA_013289195.1 Verrucomicrobiota bacterium | reverse complement strand
TTTGGAATCAATACCTCAAGCTGAAGCAATTAGGCTGCAAAGTCAGATAAATCAGGCTAGGTTGATTGAAGCACAAATGGAAAATGCGCAAATTTTAGAGAAAATAAAATGGAAAGAAATGGGTGCAGGAAGAGATGTTTTAGATAATATAGTAGCCTTGAAAAAAGAGGTAATGGAAAACTTAAATAAAAGATAATAGTGAATCTTTTAAAAAATAGTAATGAGTAATAAACTAGACGTTGTCTAGTTTATTACCAAAAAAATCACTCCGACGGGTGTAATTCAAAGTGCGGGGTAACTTTTTGATTGTTTTTATAACATGCTCTTAATGAGCAAGTTAGTGATCCAATCGTCGCAGAACGAGATTTGTGGAACGCAAAGAAATATTGAAAAGCCACAGAAATACGGATATAAGCCATAAGCAAGGCATCACCTTAAAGGGAATTTTTAGATCTGCCATGATAACAATTCCAATTTTTCTTCATTTTTTACCCCGCACTTTGAATTACACCCCTAGTGACAACATATCACAATTTAATTGACTGCTTAATGTCAATTGACAGATTAAGTACATTAACCATTTGAAAATAAAATTACAAAAAACCCACAAAACATGGATAACCCAAGAAACATTAAACGAAGAGAAACCAATAGCATACCTTCATTGTCAAACAGCACGAAATGTATCGTTAACCAAAAGTCCAATTCCCCACGTGCATCCGACGCGACAATAATATATGATTTGTGCCTTCGAGATGTAAATCAGCCGGTTTTCAAACGATTATATATTTGTTATCCACCGATATTTTCATATGCTTTGTTTCACAGCGACTTAAAAAGTATTCTTATGATTCGATTAGTTTCACAACAATTGTATCATCTTGCTTCTACCATACAAACGAACCATCAATGTAGTCCTTTCGCATATAAAGCAGCCATACCTTTTCAGCACGCTCAACTTTTTCCAAAGCTTAAATCAGCTGTACAAGAAAAATTTGATTTTGCTACAAAAGAAAATATAGAAATACATGTTATCATTTCTATCAATAACTTGTTAAATCCAGCACCGGGATTCAATTTAATTGCTAAAAATCAACTGGGTGTAACGCTGCAAATTGATAACCTTACTGAAGTCAACCAATTACAAACAGTACTATTAAATCAGGCAAATGCCATACTTTTTGAAAAAATCATAAAATTTGATTTTCAAAGAATTGAGATCAACAGCAATACACATGATTCTATGCATACATTATTAGACACTATTGCTCAAAACATAACGTTGCTCCCTAATCTTACAAGTCTCGCTATTGGTAATATTGACCAAAACATCACTCTTACTTTACCGGCTTCTCTTAATCATTTTACAAGCCTTTATATCGGACATGGTTTAGGTGGTTTTTCTGGTACCCTCAATTTACCAGTTTTACTCAATAAACTTAAAATCCTTATTATAGAAAATATTTCTCCTAATGCGGTTTTAACACTACCGGACTCATTACCTAACTTACAAACTCTTACACTTGAAAACATAGATGCCAATTCGATTTTCACTCTATCGAAATTTCTCGATAACTTAAAAACTCTTACTATAAAGAATATTTCTTCTAATGCTGTTTTAACACTGCCAGACTCATTACCTAGTTTACAAACACTTTTTCTTGAAAACATAGATGGCAACGCCATTTTCACTTTGTCGAAATTTCTCGATAACTTACAAACTCTTACTATAGAAAATATTTTTTCTGATATTGTTTTAATGCTGCCGAACTCCCTTCCTAACCTTACAAACCTCTCAATTTGCCAAATTTATAGTGGTAATATTATCCTACCCACTTCACTCGATACGCTTAGAACACTTGTCCTTGAGAGTGTTAATGCTAATTTTAATTTACCAGAGGCTTTACCCAGCCTTATAAATCTCTCTTGTTCAAAAACAACTGGGAATCTTGATTCCGGCGTTATTCCCCGGTTCCCTAGTTTACTTAATAACCTCATAACACTTACGATCGGGAATACTCATGTTGTTCTCGAGTTACCAGATTCGCTCTACAGTCTCACAGCGCTTACGATTGGCGATGTTCATAACAGTGTCATCTTCCCAAAGTCACTGCCAAGTCTCACAATACTAAAAATCGGGAGTATTGCTAGTGCTCTTACTTTACCCGATTCACTCAATAATCTCGAAACACTTATTATTGATGATATTTATGAAAATGGCATTCTAACATTTCCAAATTCTCTCAATAGCCTTACAAGCCTAACAATTAGACATATTGAACACGACGTTATCCTTACACTTCCGAATTCACTTTCCAATCTCACAACTCTAACTATTGGGTCTCTTTATTGGGATACTACCCTCACACTACCAAATGCACTTAATGATCTCACAACACTTACTATTGGCAATATCTATAAAAATGCCATAATCTGGTTTCCAAGTTCCCTTTATAGCCTTAGAAACCTAACAATTGGGAATATTGGCGACGTTGAAGATGAAGCTATCCTCAAGTTACCAAATTTGTTCAATAGGCTTACCAGTCTTACCATTGGTGATATTTGCTCTGGTTCTGTTCTCCAATTTCCACGTTCACTCAACAAACTCAAAACTTGTATTATTGGGAATATTAGCGCTCTTTTACAGTTACCAAATTCATTGAAGAATCTTACAACACTTACTATTGGCAATATTCATAAAAATAGCATTCTCACGTTTCCAAATGATCTCGATAGCCTCACAAATCTGACAATTGGAGATATTGAAAATGAGGCTACCCTAAAGCTGTCAAAATCACTCAATAATCTTACAACACTCACTATTGAAAAGATTCATAAAAATTCCATTATTACACTTCCAAATGAACTTTATGCTCTTACGAAGCTTACCATTAATGGACATAATGCTATTCTATCAACTTCAGCCAATAACATTAAAAAATTCAGTGTTGAAGCTATTCATGATGACCCCACACGCAAATTATTAGATTTGATAAATATAAGCATTAACAAAACTTCAAATTTTGAAACATGCAGTTGCCAATAATGATACGAAAATCAGGGAAAGTTTTCAAATCATTGGTGTTGTGTGGCGAGGATGGAGATACCAGCGGATTTTGGCTCCCAGAAAATGCAGAAAATGGTGCAATTACTGGTACTTTGAAAGAATGGAGGATGGGAATATTACTAGCAGCAAAACTATCTCAAACTATGCTGCATAGATTATCCTGCACTTTTAATAGTTCCTGTCGCAAGGATCCATACATTTTGACAGCAAATTTCACCGTTGAAAACCACAAAATCTCACAAATTTTCACAGATGCGACAGAACCCTATAAAGTGATACACAAAC
>JABDAI010000073.1 GCA_013289195.1 Verrucomicrobiota bacterium | reverse complement strand
CTTCAGCCTATCCCAGAGAAATAGATTTTAAACGAATGGGTGAAATAGCAAAAAGTTGTGGAGCTTTATTAATGGCTGATATAGCCCATATTGCAGGACTCGTCGCTGCAGGTATCCATCCCTCTCCAATTCCCTATGCTGATTTTGTCACTACAACTACACATAAAACACTCCGAGGACCTCGTGGTGGCATGATTCTCTGTAAAAAAGAACATATCAAAGCCTTAGATAGTGCACTTTTCCCCGGCACACAAGGCGGACCTCTCATGCATGTCATCGCAGGAAAAGCTGTTTGTTTTAAAGAGGCCTTGGAACCAGAATTTAAAATCTATCAACAACAGATCAAAACAAATGCCAAAGTCTTAGCCGAAGAATTAATATCTAAAGGTTATAAACTTTCCAGTAATGGAACAGATAACCATTTGATGTTAATTGACTTACGATCCAATTATCCCAATCTTACTGGCAAAGAAGCTCAAATCGCTTTAGATAAAGCCAACCTCACCACAAATAGAAACACCGTTCCCAACGAAACAAGAACTCCCTTTCAAACAAGCGGTATAAGGCTAGGAACCCCAGCTGTGACAACCCGAGGCATGAAGGAACCAGAAATGAAGTTAATTGCATCTTTCATCGATGATGTTCTCAAAAATATTAATAATGAAGGAATAATTGATTCAATTCGTAAAAAAGTTGTTGAACTTTGTAACCGTTATCCATTACCTTACTAAAGCGTATTTCATCGTTTCCATAATGGCGATCGATAGAAGGATTTTTAAAATTATTTAAAGTTATAAAGGTTTAAAATTATTAATTTATTTATTGCAAATAAATATTAATGACTTATTATTATTTTTATTATTTTATTTTAATTATTTTTTATTAAAAATTCATTTTAAATATAATTATTTCAATTTTTACAATAAAACATGAAATCACTTATCATACTTCTAATATTTAGCTCTAGTATTTTGACTATTTTTGCAGCACAAAAAGTTCTTGATATTGCAATTGCAATGCCAAACGTCACCGACGTAGAATGTCCACTAGAAACTTCAACAGATTCAGATTCACAAGATTCTGAAGCGCTGATTAAAGCAGCTTCCTCAGACAATATAGAGGGAGTGAAATTTTTACTGAGAAATAATGTAGATCCGAACGTTCAGGATTCTCAAGCATTAATCAATGCTGCTTCAAGTAATCATATCAGAATCGTTAAGTTGCTATTAAGAGCTAATGCAGATCCAAATGCACAGGATTCTCAAGCCCTTATCGATGCTTCTGCAGCAGGCAATTTTGAAATTGTAAGATGATTACTCAAAGCTAAGGCTGATCCGAAGGCTCAAAATTCTCAAGCGCTTATCGAAGCTGCTTCTAGAGATTATATTGCAATCGCAAGATTGCTACTTAGCGCTAATGCAGATGCTAGAGCTCAGGAGTCTCAAGCCCTTATAGAATCTGCTTCTAGAGGTTACATTGAAATTGTAACGTTGTTACTTGAAGCTAATGCAGATCCTAGAGCTCAAGAGTCTCAAGCGCTTTTAGAAGCTGGATCTAGAGGTTACATTGAAATTGTAAAGTTGCTACTCGAAGCTAATGCAGATCCTAAATCACAGGATTCTCAAGCCCTTATCGATGCAGCAGCAGGAGGCAATATCGAAATAGCGAAGTTGTTACTAAAAGCTAAGGCAGATCCAAATGCCCAGGATTCCCAAGCTCTTATCGATGCTGCTTATAATGGTCATATCGAAATTGTAAAGTTGTTACTTAAATTTAAGCCAGACCACAAAGCTCGAAGCCTTGCCCTTACTGATGCTGCTTCTGCAGACCATATCGAAATCGTAAAGTTGTTACTTAGAACGGGCATAGATCTGAATGATCAAGGTCCTAAAGCCCTTGTCTTTGCCGCTGCAGAAGAAAATAGAGAAATCGTAGAGTTGTTATTTGAAGCTAATGCAGATCCGAATGTGCAGAATTCTCAAGCTCTTATCGAAGCTGCAGCAACCGGCAATATCGAGATCGTAAAATTACTACTTGAAGCTAAAGCTGACCCTAGGGCTCAGAATTCCCAAGCCCTCATCGAAGCCGCTCGTGAAGACCATATAGAAATTGTAAAGTTGTTACTTAAAGCAAATGCAGATCCCAAGGCCCAGGAATTTCGTGCCCTTGTCGAGTCTGTTTCAGAAGGCAATATTGAAATTGTAAAATTACTATTCGATGTTACGATGGATCCTAATGATTCGAGTTTTCAAGAAGAAATCACCAATTTATTGTTAAAACATGCGGGAACTCTTCCTATACCTATATTCGATATAAGACACGTAAAACAATTACTTAAGAATGATAACTTAGATGGCTTAATTGCCATGCATAAATCTAAGAATTTGGATCTTTCTAACCCATTCATTATCAAGAAAATTCTGCTTTCCGGAAATTATAGTTTTGTAAAATACCTTTTCGATAATGTTCCCACACTTAAAGATGCCTATCTTATCGGTGTAGGACTGAGTACAACACGTGCAGAAATGACAGCTATGGTACTTGAAATTCTTCGTAATAAAATTAAACCTATTAGCAATGCGTATCACGTAGAAATATCATTGGAACTTGCTCAAGATGAGGATATTATGCAACATTTTAGTGGTTTCATTAATCCGGGATCTGAGGATAGTTATCCGAAATATAAAAGGCCTTTTACTTTGAATGAGATGCCTTATGATTATCCTAAATTCCCAAATTTTTTTAGGCACGATGGATCAATGATTAGATTCTCTAAAATAACAACAATAGCGTGATATTATTATTTTGATTTTATTAATATTAAAGTGTTTTTGTTTTCGCATCTTCTGATCCCAAAATTATTTTTTTAATCTTTTAGTCATCCTAAATTAATTTTAAAAAATTGCTTTCATTTTTATTTTTTTTACGCTATTATCGTGCCTACAAATGATTTTTATAAGCACGATTTATGAGTTACATTAGAAAAAAGAAAAACAAATCTGGTAAGATTTACGCTTACGAGGTTACTGCTAAATGGGATAAAGAGAAAAAACAGTCTAGATCGGTATCCAAATACTTAGGTGTGGTGGATGAGAAGACGGATCAAATTATTCCAAAAGGTTCAAAACCTCCAAAAATCTCTAAAAAACTTGTTTCCGAACTACAAGCAGACGATGCCGTTATTAATGACTTTGGGAATGGTTTTTTAGTAACCGAATCTATTAAAAAATCGGCCATCTATCACCCTTTATCTGATATTTTTAAGGATTACCCACAATTATTAATTTTGATGGCCTACCGTTTATGTCAACCTGGAGCTATGTATAATTGCAATTTGTGGTTGGAAGGCAACGTATTGAGTAATTCCGCAGTGAACAAGTCTTTATCAAGCCAAGACATTTCTCGCCTTCTAGGCTATTTGGGTAAAGAGTCGGTGCAAAGGACATTCTTTGAGCAATACTCAAGTCTAAATCAGGGAGGAGCAAAAAATGTCGTTATTGATGCTACGAGTTTGCCCAATCAGATTAATTCAGACTTTAATGCTTGGGGATATAGTGATGGAGGGATTGATAAACAATTTAGATTTCATTGTGTTGTTGATCAAATTACCAAAAAACCCTTATTTTACCGCTGTGTTCCGGGAAACATTTCGGATGTCAGTTCGCTGCAAGCCACTGTACAGGAACTGAAGGCTTTGGGAATAAACAATAGTTTCGCCCTTATGGACGCAAGCTTTTGTTCCGAAGAGAATGTGAAGACGCTGCGTGAGCATAACATTGATTTTTTAATGCGATTACCAGCAGGGCGATTGCTTTATAAAAACATGATAGCAAGCCATGCCAAGGAAATGGAGAACTTAACCAACGCAGTCAAATTCAATCAGAGATCTTTATTTGTAACAGTTTACCCAACAGAGGATCTGTATGGGCAAAAAGGTTATATATACATGATATTAGATCCCCATCAAAAAGCTAAAGCTATTCAAGCATTGATAGAAGAGCGTTCTTTGCAAAAACCGGAAGAACAGGATCAGCAAAAGGATAACTTTTCATTTTCTCAAGCAGGAATCTTTATGTTGATAAGTTCAAAAGCAATTGACACTCAAGAAGTACTTGGAGCTTACTATACACGACAAGTTGTTGAACAAATATTTGGATTTTCCAAATCTGAACTGGAATTATTGCCAATACGTTGTCATTCAGCTGAAACGATTCGTGGATACCTATTCCTACAGTTTTTATTACTGATAGTTTATATTGAAATGCGAGAAAGATTAGAAGGACATTTCACAGTAGAACAAGCATTAATTCTAACCAGGAATTTAAAGTGTAAAATATACTCAAAAAATATCATTGTCCAAGAGTTAACTAAAAAGCAGAAAAAGATCTTTGATTTATCCTCGATCATCGTGCCTACTCAAATCACGGGAATTTAGGATTATAGAATGTATCATGAAAAAGTTTATCAGGAAGTGATCACCATGAGCAAAAAATACGATATCCCTTATCTAGGAATCTGTGCAGGTTCACAGCATCTTGTTCTTAACAACAAGGGTTCTTTGAAAAAAGGAGGTCATACTGATTCAATAAAGGGTCTGTCGCGTAATTAAGGATTTTTAAAACAAACCAGTTTTTTACATTGAATTATTAACTCCAAAATTCATTTTTTTATTTTTTCCCTTTTATAGCG
>JABDAI010000072.1 GCA_013289195.1 Verrucomicrobiota bacterium | reverse complement strand
AGTAAAAGCGAATGAAAGAATAGTAAAAGTTACTCATAGAATAATACAAGAGGAAACGAAAAAAGTATTGAATCAAGAAGATCAGGAACAAGGTCAAAGGATATTAGAAAAATTAATTAATAAAATAGAGGAAGAATTTCCAAAAATTAACCAATACTCAGAAAACTCAGAAAAAGCAAAAGCAACTGAATTAGTAAGTCACGCAATAATATTAATGGAAGATGCAAAAGAAATAAAATTGCCAATTGATATTAAAAGAGAAGATTTGCTCGAAAAAATTGGATCTTATTATCTTCAAGTCGAAAAAATTGGATCTTATTATCTTCAAGTAAGGTTCAATCACTCTAAAGCTTTAAACTATTTTGAAGAAGCTTTAATCAATAGAGAAAAGCGTCATCAAGGCAATGATGCTGACATAGCAAGATGTAAGGACAACGTGGGAAGGGCATATCGTGCTTTAGGCGGAAAGGAGAATATTCTTAAAGGCCTAAAATATCACGAAGAAAGTCTCCAGATGATGTGCCAAGCGTTATGCCCAGATGGCAATCCTGATATAGCCCACACACTCCATTATCTAGGGGTAGGCTATCGAGAATTAGGAGGAGCAGAGAAAATTCATAAAGCGATAAATTACTACAAAGATAGTCTTAAAATGCGGCAAAAATTATATACTGGTGATCACCGAGATGTTGCAGAATCTCTCAATAATTTAGGAGTGGCTTATTTTTACTTAGGGGAGGAAGAAAATATTCATCAAGGATTAGAGTATCTTCAACGAAGCCTCAATATGAAGAAAAGGCTGATATTAGATAAGCATCCTTCTATGGTGAAAACCCTAAGCAATATAGGAAGGTGCTATGTTGCCTTAGGAGGATTAGAGAATATTCGTAAGGGATTGATAGAGTATCACATGAAGAGTCTTGAGATGCGCAAAAAATTATATTCAGGCAGTCATCCTGATCTATCGCTCTCTCACAGATATATAGGGGAAGCTTACCTTGCGTTAGGAGGATCAGAGAACATTAGTGAGGGCCTAAAACACCATTTGGAAAGTCTCAAAATGTTCCAGGAATTATATCAAGACAACAACACTTATACTGCGAGATCTCTCGAGGGTGTTGGGAAGGCCTACCAGGCTCTAGGAGGAATAGAAAATATTTGCCTAGGATTAAGATATTGTGAGAAAAGCCTCAAAATGCATCAAGAAATGTTTTTAGGCAATCATGTCGATGTGGCCATTTAATACTGTGGCGAAAGCCTATGAAGCATTGGGGGATACCAATAAAGCCTTAGAATATAAAAAGCAGGCTTATGGAATATATTCCGATCTCTTTAAAGAAGGTCATAAAGACGCTAAAGAAATAAAATCAGAAATAGAATTATTACAGCCAAGTTTTTTTGTCACAACTAGATCCGAACAAATATTATCACAAGTGAATTGTTTTGGTGGCAATAATATAGGAGGTGAATGCAGATGGTTTATAACTACTCGTGGAGAAACAAACAGTGAGCTAATAACTATAAAACAAAAAATTCAAAAAGAAGTTTTAAATGGTATTGCTCAGTCTTTAAAAAAGTATGGATGGAGTTATGTTGGTTGGCATGGCTCGGATTTGGGCGTCAAGGGTTATCTAGAAAAAAGTTATCTTAACAAAGAACTAGGAACATTAGAAAAAAATGAAAATATAGAAATCGCACAAATGCTATGCTTCGAAGCGATGAATCTTGGAATAATGAAATTCGAAGAAAAACCTTATTCAATTGTTCAAGAGTTTACTCGCAGTAATCCAGAGTTAGTCAAAAAGATAGCCATAGAACATCCTGAATTTTTTGTAGATGGATCGATAATAGAAGCCTGTGTAAAAGCAATGCCGGATGATCCTTCATGTGAAGCCCATCTCTTTAAACATGTGCAATATCTGGGAATGAATCGAGACAAGAAAGACGCATTCTAATACTAAACAAGCAAGAAATGATTGAAACATCTAAGTAATATAAAAAATGTTAAAACAACTGATAACTAGAAATTACCATTTAGGCAGAAAAGATACTACGCAAATATTGAACAAAGTTTTTACCAATTACAGAGATATAGGAAAGAAAAATCACTATTGTTTAGAAGTAAATAAAAGAAGAATAGGTTTTTCTCAAAGATCCGACTATCACAATGAAGCTTGTTATGAAAGCAAAAGAGCAAATGAAAGTAATAATCCCTATAAAAGCATGAAGAATTGGAACATTATGAGTTTCTTTTTGTTGATGGTAGGGATTACGGGATATTTTGGTTTTATTAATTAAAAAAAATATGTATAACCTGCCTAATGTTCAAGTACAGAAATCCATAGAACCCAATTTACCATTGAATGACGGGCAATCTATTGTTAATCAAGAATCAGATTCTTCTCGTGTATCTAATACTGTGCAGTATGATGAGCAAAGTCCAACAAAATGTCTTTTTGACCGATCATATACGCAGAATGCTCAATCCTCTTTAGCGGTTGATTCAAAAATACAAGAAAATTCTTTTCCAGAGAAACGACTCGAAATAGTAATTAATAATCTTGAGCAATTGAATCGATTACAAAAATCGAAATATGATAAAACTATTAAAGGATTGAATTTAGAGAAAGTTCCAGTTAATTCTAAGACCAGTAGTTCTATAAATGAATTTATAAGTACTATTAACAAAAATTCAAATATTATAAGTCTTAGGATTGGAGATATTCAGGCTAAGATTATTTATGAATTACCCAATTTACTTGGTAGTCTTATAAGTCTTTCTATTAATAATGTTCATTTTTGTGCCACTATTCAGTCACAAAGTTTACTTAATAATCTTGTTACACTTATTATTAAAAACGTTAATGCTAGTTCTAAACTTGATTTATTAGCTAAATGCAATAGTTTGGCAACGCTTTGTATTGGGCGTATTTTTCCAGCTGAGTATGTATCAGCTGTGATACTTGATACTATAACAAGTGTGTTTTTTTCAAGCAGAGAGAAACTGGTGGAAGAGAATAGTTATTGGCGTGATAGCATTTTCAAATTACCGGATTCACTCAGTAAGCTCACAACATTGACGATAGGATATATTGATTCTAATGTCACTTTCGAATTACCAGATGGACTTCTTAATCTTCAAACTCTTACTATTGGGGGTATGAGAAACAGTACGTTCATCTTGAGAACTTCGCTCCCTAGCCTTATAACACTTAATATCAAGAAAATTTGGAATAGTACCCTCAATCTATCAAAATCTCTTGATAATCTTAAAACCTTTATTCTTGAAGAGTTTTACTCATTAATATCAATAAGTAAATTGACTGAGATTACTAAGACAGATAAAGATCGCAGATCTGTTCTTATTTTACCAAATTCACTTCCCAGTCTCACAGCACTTAATATCGGAAAGATTTGGAACTTCACTCGTTCGACAGAGGATCCAATATTTTCTGAAGATTTCATAAAACGATTTCCTGGAGGTTTTAAAAAAAATAAAACTGTTATGATTTTACCTGAAACACTTCCTAGGCTTACAAGACTTGATATTGGGTATATTGGTCCTTATTCTGTTCTTGTTTTACCAGAAAAGCTTCCTAAGCTTACAACGCTTAATATCAAGGTTCTTGATTACCATTCTACTCTTATTTTAGCAGAATTACTTCCGATTCTTACAACATTGGTAATTGAAACTATCAACAGTGGAGCTACACTTACCTTGCCCAACAGTTTTACGCTGATTGCTCTTTGGAGAATGGTGCATAATGGGATCAAGATACCAAATCATTGTCTTACTACACTCAAACTTGGAGATATTAGCCCGAAGGTTATTTTTAAACGATCGGATGTATTGAATGGTTGTGGATGGACAAAACCATTAGAGTCTTATCATTACAATATGAAAAAACTCATTCAAACGGATATGCAGCCTCATTTATGTTATATTGCACAGAGTGGTTATGCACATAAGTCATTGAGTGAAAAGTTAATAACGCCATTTGGTTATCAACCAGTTGATCCGGAAACAATGGGTGTCGATTTATCAGATTTTTCGGATAAAATAGAAATTCTTGATGGATTAGTCGAAGATCGGACAACTGATCAATCTATTAAAACTGAAAAGTGCTTTGTTGATAGGAATATAGGATTAAAGATACTTGTTGCAGCCAATGAAGAATTAAAAGAAATAGTATTAGCCTTTGGTGATCTTGGTTCATTAGTGATAGAATTAAAAGAAAAATCTAATGCAGTGTGGCAGCGGCAGTTTAAAGGGGTTGTAAGCAATTTGGTGGGAATGGATCCAGCACTCTATCAACAAGCTGATGCGTTAGCTATGAGAATAATTAAAAGTATATTACAAAATTCGAAGTATAAGGACTATAGTATTATATTAACGGGACAGTCTTTGGGTGGAAGTTTAGCGCAATTTGTTGGTTTACGTAATGAAATAACAACGATGTGTTATAATGCTGTTCCGTTGGGTCGTGGGCTTCAGCATTTGATTGGAGATGAAAAATTGAAAAAAGCCGATGCATATATTACGCATGTGTCTGTTGAATCTGATTATGTAAGTGATACGAAAGGAATTGGAGTAGTGGATGGAGCCTTAAGTTATTTTGGAATACGAACACCGGGTAACTTTGGTGAGCGAGAGAGTATACCTACGGCTTACTCAGAGTTACAGAAAACTCAT
>JABDAI010000071.1 GCA_013289195.1 Verrucomicrobiota bacterium | reverse complement strand
ATCCATTCATAATCTCTAATAAATTTATTCCTAACTGTAAGTGGTTATAATTTTTCTGCATTTTTGAGAAAAATTGCTTTTTTGATAGCCGAATTTGCAATTTCATACCTAATGATTTATTTTTCATTATGAAGTATAAAAAATGTTTGAAATAAAATTTAAAATCTAATTATAAATATATGAAAAAAGTTACTAACCCCGTAAGAACGAATGCTAATAGTGAAAAAGTTAATTTTTTGAAAGGAAAAATTAATTTTAGAGTCTGCAGTGATGAAACTGGAGATAGAATTGGGATCTATGAATATGAAGTACCGAGTAAGGCAATGGGTGCATCTGTGCATATTCATAGAAAAATGGAAGAGATTTTTTATGTTATGGAAGGAGAAGTAAGTCTTATTATGGGATCGGAGCACATTGTTGGCCGAGCAGGAGATGTAATTTTGATTCCAAGAGGAACGACGCATGGTTTTTCAAATAAAGGGGAAAAACCATTAAGGATTTTCATTATGTTTACCCCTGCATTAGCACAGGAAGAGTTTTTTAGGGCGGCTGCAGATTTTGTGGAGCGTGGAGAGAATTTAAATTCAGAATCGTTTGCAAAGATTATTAGAGAATATGATCAGGAGTTGGTTGAGACGAAGGACAAGTGGTTAGAGGATTTTAGTTGATAATAAAATTGTGAAAACGAAAGAGGATCCATCAAATGAATAATAACATCAAAGGAAAAGTAATTGTCATCACAGGGTCGAGCAGCGGATTAGGCGAAGCGACGGCCCGATTGCTTTCTAAGGAAGGCGCAATTGTTATTTTTGGTGCACGGCGCATCGATCGAATCCAAGCATTAGCTCAAGAGCTGACAGCTGCTGGTGGCAAAGCACTCGCAATCGCTACAGATGTTACGCATTGCGATCAGGTTAAAAAACTGGTCGACAAAGCTGTGGAAGCATATGGTCGTATCGATGTGATGATCAATAATGCGGGGATAATGCCGCTTGCGCCACTTGAGTATCTCAAAATCGAGGAATGGAACCAGATGATTGACGTTAACATTAAGGGGGTGCTCTATGGCATCGCCGCGTCGCTGCCTTACATGAAACAACAGAAAGCCGGACAGATTATCAATATTTCCTCAGTGGCGGGTCATAAGGTCACACAAGGGTTCGCAGTCTATTGTGCGACGAAATATGCCGTGTTGGCGATTAGCGAAGGGCTGCGGCAAGAAGTGAAGCCATATAACATACGAACCACGGTTATTTCACCAGGTGCAGTAGCTACAGAACTACCAAATAGTACAACAGTAACAGACGTTGCCGAGAACATCCATAAGTATTATGCTCAAAATGCAATTCCGGCAGATTCATGCGCGCGAGCAATCGCTTTTGCTATACAACAACCGGAAGATGTAGACGTGAATGAAATTCTATTTCGGCCCACGTGCCAGGAACTGTAATCGCTTTATTCAGCGCGTGTCTTTTAGACATAACTAATGTCTACATTTTATGGGAACTGAGGTTTAAAATTTAACACAAGCGCCTAGGTGGACATGAAATCCTTGCGACAGAACCGCTTAAGGAAGCTGAGATAGAAAACTAATCATAGGAATTATCATGGGTTCTTTTAAGTTCCTAACATCAAAATCGATATAGGGCATATCGTAGGCTAATTGGAAAGTATACTTAGGGGATATTTGTTTGGAAAAACGTTTTAAGTTATCACTTAATGGTTCTTTCATTGATTTTTTGACTTCAATGAGCATAAAGGGCTCTTGATTTTCAACTACTAAAAAGTCTACTTCGTGTTTATCTTTGTCCCGTATAAAGTACAATTCATAAGTTCCCTTGCCTCTATCAGTCCAAAAATGAACGGCTTTCAGTAAATGGCTTGCTACAAAGTTCTCCAATTTGTGGCCTTCTTCTTCTACTGTAGACCAATCCCATAAATACAATTTAGGATTTTTTAATAAGCTTCGGGCTATATTCTTGGACCAAGGCTGAATTCTAAAAGAGTAGAACAACTCTTCTAAAATTTCCATCCAATTTCTGAGAGTTTTATCATCAACTCGGAGATGATTGGATAGAGTGCTGTAATTCAACAATTGGCCGATTTGCTGTCTAAGAATTTTTATCAATACTTCGATACGAGCAATTGAATGAATATTACTAATATCATGTAAATCTTGATTCATGACTTGTTGATGCCTTAAATCATGCCAGCGATTAGAAAATTCTTCGTCATTACTTAAAAATGGAGCAGGAAATCCGCCGAATGTGAAAAGTTGGTCCAGCTTTTTTTTGCTTATTTTCTTTGGCTTACGGAATAGGTCCTTACTGACTTCATTGCTTGCTAATTCACCAACAGTGAGTGGGTGCATCCTATATAAGAAATATCGTCCCATTAAACTATCTCCACCACGTCTATAAATATTCAAACGAGCACTGCCTGTTACGATTATTCGGATTTTATTTTTGTATTCATCGTATAGGCCTTTTACAAAAGTACTCCATTGCTCGTACTTATGGATTTCATCTAACACTAAAATAGGTTTTTTCTTGTGTGGTTTATCTAAATTTAGGTTGGCTACCAATTTAGTGGGGCCACTCAATACTTTTTCCCTACTGTCTACATTATCCCAGTTGATATACAAATAATTATCAGTAATATCGACAAGCATCTGAGCAAGTGTCGTTTTTCCTACTTGCCTAGGACCACTGATAAAGACCATGAGATCATAAGTCTTCAAATGTTTTTTTAGGATTTCTTCATATATTCGTTTCATGTCGACCATTTTTGGATAATACTCCGAAATAGTCAAGACTAATTCGGAACGTACTCCGAAATAGTCGGATCAATGTTTTTGAAAAAAGTAAAATTCTTCCACTATCATCCTATCTACCTGGAGTTAAGGGATTTCTCATAGATCCAAACGCTAAGACTTCCAAATCCTATCAATCAGGGAGTGGGTAGAGACGAAGAACAAGTGGTTAGAGGACTTTTTATGGTAATAAAATTGTGAATACGAACAATGATCCCTTAGAATGAATAATGTAATCGCCTTATTCAGTGCGTGTCTTTTAGATATAATCCTTTGCTGTTTTTTTCTTTATTAATTTTAATGAGGCAAAAAAGCAAAGGATTACGATTACAGTTAAGGCCGAAAAAGATATTACAAAATGATGAGATTCGTATATACGAATACCTTGCTCATCTAAACGACCATTCCAATAAAAATCTAAGCTGTAACCTATGAATTGTTGCAAAAGAGCGCCTCCTAGCATAAAGGTATTAATAATTCCAACAGTGAGTCCAGAATTATTTGGATTGGAGAAGAGTAGAGCACCCGTAAAACACATCATTTCAGCCGCACAAAAAAATCCTAAGCAAATTAAAAGCAAAGTAAGTAGGATATTATTTATAATTGGGCCATACAATAAAAAACAAAATAAAAGGATTATTCCTAAGCCACAGAGTTGAATAGCACGGTCTAAGAAATTATGCTTTTCGCAAATCATTGGCATTATAAGGCTCCCTGCCGCAAGTCCAATAAACATCATCATCGTGGTTTGTGCAGCTTCAGCATGAGGGAGCGAAAATTTTTGCATCAAAAATGCTGTTCCCCACAAATCTCCAAGTGTTGAAAGCGGAGTATATAGCCCCACAGAGAGAAGAGCATAAAGCATAATGCGGTTGTTTTTTATAATAGATACAATATTTTGTCCTAGATCCGTAAGCTCTTTTTTAGCAAAAGGAGAGCTTTGCTTGGAATGTTTGGGTATGAAAATCAAGCTGAAAAATAAAAGAATAATACCAAGGAAAGTTATATAAATCATTATTGTTCTCCAGCCAAAGTCATCTAGAAAGTAAACTAGAGGTTTACCTGCAAGTAGTGCTCCAAAAGTACCTAGCGTAAGGGTTGCCCCCATAAGTAATCCTCTACGTCCAGTAGGTAATCTATCGGATACAATTTTTAATGCACACATAAATGCCGAAGCAGAGCCTGCACCTACCATAATTCTACTTAATTGAGCAGTTAAAAAATTTTGCGAATAGGATAAAAGGAGCGATCCTGCTAAACACAATACAATTGATCCAAAAATAGTACGACGTACCCCTATTCTGTCTACTATTATTCCCATTGGAATTTGTAATAATGCATAAGCATAAAGATAGAATGAGCCGAGTGTGGCAAACTGATCAGCATTAATTTTAAAATCATGACGTATTTCATGGATCATGACTCCTGGAGCAACTCGTAAAATATATTGATAAAAGAAAAAAAGTGCTGCCCAGCCCCAAGCAAAATATGCGACAACCAAATTTCGCCTTTCCTCTTTACGATCCTTAATATTATCCATATAATAATATAAATTATTATATAGTATGTGTCATCAAAGCAAGTATTAAAATATCCATCTATCTCTTAAGAACTATTACTCAATCAAAAACCTGTATAAATAATGATATAATTATTTATTTAACTAAAAAAAGTGACAATAGAATAATATAGTATATTGTTAAATTAATGAAAATTAAATCAATTATAATTCCATCACTACTATATGTCTCCATATCTTTAATATCTTGTGGAAATATGGAAAATCATAATGTACATTTTCAACCCGAAGAAGAAATTTATGTGGATGAACTACCTGAGTCGATTATGGATGTATATGGCATAACTTCAAGTGACCTTTGTCCATTAGACTTCTTTCGAAATCAGCTCTTTTGCTCTCTAGCGGCGTCAAAAATTTATTCAGGATCCTCATGTATTTTTTGTACACACACTCCGGTCCCTTACAAATTTTTTCCTTGCTATAGAGCAAAATACTTAGTTTCGAAAGAAGTCTATTTTAAATTGGGAATTGGCATTAGCTGTTAAAAATTTGCAATTGATATAAAAACCTCAGTTCGGGATAAGAGAAAAGCGAAAAATAAACCCCTTTTGAGCCCAGATT
>JABDAI010000070.1 GCA_013289195.1 Verrucomicrobiota bacterium | reverse complement strand
TATCAGAATATTAACAAGGCTCAGTCAAAATGAAACAGAGTTTAAAGATGGCAGTACTGCTGTAAAAGCATTAACAGAATTGGCAAACGCACTTTTAGATGAAAAAGATCCCAATACGCATAATCAAGCGGTAATGGAATTGGGTGCAACTGTTTGTACAAAAGCCAATCCTCTTTGTACAATATGTCCCGTAGTAGATTATTGCCAATCAGCGAAACGAGGGATTGCAGAAAAATTACCGAAATTGAAGCCTAAGAAAATTGAACAGATAAAAATAAATCGTCTGTGGATAATAGTTGAAGGGAAATTGTTATTACAAAAAAAAGAAAAGGATGCCAAAAGGTTGGCAAATATGTATGAATTACCGGAAATTAAAGCAGACATCGCCCGATTATGCGAAGGAAAACCTTTTGCAATCAAAAAAAGAGGAATCAGTAATCAGAGGATTGAAGAGAATATTTATAGAGCATACCCATATTCGAGTCCACAAATCAAAGTACTGATAGAAACCGAAGCAAATTTGGATTGGGTGAGTATTGATAAATTAAAAGAAATGACCCTTTCAGGGCCTCATAGACGGTGGATTAATGAGATACTTGAGAAAGATATTGCTTAAGAAGATCATAGCTAATGCCGATACCGCCGCAAACAATAACAAGAATGGTTTTTTTATCGCTAAGCTGAGGAACTTGATTGTAAACTGCAGCGAGCGCCGCACCACAAGAGGGTTCAACAAGAACATAATGATCATCAAGAAACAACCGAACTGCATTGACAGCATCAGCATCACTGACAGTTACCGGAAATACTGGCATCAGCTTAGTCCATTCTAAAAGCTTATGCGTAATAGTTCGAGCGCCCAGTGAAGTAGCAATAGTATCGATTTTGGGTATTGTCACTAATTGGTTCGCATTGAAAGAAGCCGCAAAAGAAGCCGCACCACTCGTTTCAACGCCAAAAAGAGGCACATCATGCCAATCCCATCGATACATCCAATCGAGAATGCCAGATGAAAGACCCCCTCCGCCAACTGCAACGACGACGGCATCTGGTTTTTCATCGATTTGAAAATGGACTTCATCCATAATGGTCGAATTACCTACCCAAATATCAGGATTATCATAAGGCGGAACATAGCCCCCGTTCACCTTTTGTAAAAACTCTTTGGCCAAAATAGCAGATTCATCAATGTCTTTTCCATGAATGACTACTTCAGCTCCTTGAGATTTTATCCTATCAATGAAGATAGGTGAAGAAGTAGTCGGAATGAAAACTGAAACTTTGACGCCCAATTTTTTCCCCGCATAAGCAGCAGTATAACCCGCGTTCCCTCCAGAATTACTAACAAGGTGCCTTTTCCCAGATGCAACCAGTTTTTGACACAAATTACCTATGCCTCGAGTCTTAAAAGAACCTGTTGGTTGAAAGCAATCCATTTTTAAATAAACTGTTTTGCCAACACGTCTTTGAATTTCAGCAGATTTGTAAAGAGGCGTTCGAATATAAAGCGGTTTCATTTTTCATTGGGGTAATATTAGACTTTTTGCATAACTCCTACAGGAGTTATGCAAAAAGTCTATTTATGTAAGTATCATTTCTGCCGTCATATTACAATTTTATTTAATAGACTTCTTTCGAAACCAACTCTTTTGCTCTCTAGCGGCGTCAAAAATTTATTCACTCCGGTCCCTTACAAATTTTTTCCTTGCTATAGAGCAAAATACTTAGTTTCGAAAGAAGTCTAATATATTTTTTTATTTGACGAAATTAAGAATTGGTAATACGAAATTAAAGTATCATTACCCTCCCAATTTTATGATAAATAAATTATTCCCTATTTTTAAGAAAGTTTTTTATGCCAATTGCATATTTATATGCAGCACATATGTGTTAGCAATGGATTTTGAAAATAAATGGACTCCTTTATATAAAGGGGTTGATTATCGATTATTGATGAAAAATGAGACTAGAGTTCATCAAATTAGGATTGATAATAATGATCCAGATATCGAAATTTTTGTAACAAAACCTTTGCCAAATAGTACCCATACTGAGGCCCTAAAAACAAGCACTTTTTTAGCAAGAGAAAAAGCACAGGTCGTGATCAATGGTTCTGGTTATGCACCAGCTGCATTAAGTCCCGAAGGCGCACTTAAACAGTGTAAAAGTTTGGCAATCTATGATGGAGTGTTATATGCGAAACACGAAAACGAAGATTCAGCTTTCGTTGTATTAAAAAATGGGAAAAAGAAAATTATCAAAATGAGCGAATTGCCGGAGCACAAAAATAACATTTCAATGGCAATTGGAGCTTGGGATTATGCTGGGATACAAGGTTTGTTGCTGGATAAAGGAGTAAGTTGCTTACCCAAACCCATGCCTGCACATGAAATTAAAGCTAGAGCAGCAATAGGAATTTCAAAAGATGGAGAAACTTTATTTCTTGTAGTCGTAGAGGGTAGACCCCGAGAAAAATCGATTTTTAAACAATTAGTGAGCCCAAGTATTTCACTGCCCGATTTGGCATCAATCATGAAAGACTTAAACTGTGATCGAGCGATGACTTTGGACGCCGGAGGATCTTCGAGTCTGGTAGTTGAAAATATTCTTAATAACAAACCTCTTGTTCTTAACATACCATCCGACCATAAAGGAGAGAGAGCTGTGGGAAGCCACATAGGCGTAAAAGCTAGCTATCTAGATAATAATAACCAATTGAAAATATTTCGTGCTTTACAAGAAAATACAGCTTTTTTTGATATAGTGCAAAAATCAGAATCAGCTTTGAATGAAATTTATATGAATGAAGACGAGTTGGCCCTTCTTGATGCAGGAGATATTACCCCACTAGATAAACTTTACGAGCGCTTTGGCGTAGGCCGCTATATTGATTCTATTTTAGATTACAGTGAAATATTGGAAGCAAAAGGAAAGTCGTTTGAGAAATGTTTTCTAAGCAAAAATCAATATGGGTTTTATTGCGGAGCCCCTAATTCATTTTTTAAAGAATTTGGGATTAAAACAAATGAATATCAAATGCAATTGAATGATCTTACCTTTGTACAAGAAGACCAAGGAGCAATTAAGACCGGTAGTGTTCATGCTAATATTTATATGGATGCAAATAAGATTTATTATTTTGTCCAAAGCCCTAAGTCGGTGAAGAATGAATTAATAGGTTCAAAATTAATGCAACTAATGGTAGGAACAGAACGTACTGCCATCGTCAAACTCTTAAAAGACAAGCGGCAAAAAATTGCTGCTAGAATGATCAAGGGATTTCGTATTAAAGCTACTTTTGATACAAAAGATAAAAGAATAGTAGGATGTGCTGAATTGGCCATTGCAATGGATTTTCTTGGGCTGATTAACCGAAATGAATCCAACATTGGAATAGTTGAATTAGATTCTAAAACACTAACACCTGCACGAGTAGATTACGCATATAGTTTTCAATTCGACCAGAAAGGGGGTGCTAAATCAATGAGCGAAGATAGAGACCCACTCTGTTTAAAGCAATTATATCAAACACTAGAAAAATATCCTTTAAGTGAAATTCTTCCAGCATTGGAAAAAGTAATAGATATTTCAGATGATCAAATTTTCATTGAAGTCATTAGATGCTGGGCCGCTTTATCTGATCTAAAAATAGAATCTTTTAGCTTAAAGGAGGCAACCCTCTTGGCATCAAAGTTAATTCAAAGAAAAAACATCTTCAAACGTGTTTGGGGTGAGCTAAGAGATAATCAAAATCGGCAAAATATGGCTGTTATTTCAAAATTAAAAAAGAAAGAAGAAAAATGGAAAGATCAGATTAAAGAGAATTCCAGAAGAATTGATAAATCCGCCGTGAAAAAAGCTTCTAAAAAGTAATACCAATTCCCAATTTAAAATAGACTTCTTTCGAAACTAAGTATTTTGCTCTATAGCAAGGAAAAAATTTGTAAGGCACCGGAGTGCATCAAACATACATGAGGATCCCGAATAAATTTTTGACGCCGCTAGAGAACAAAAGAGTTGGTTTTGAAAGAAGTCTAATGAACAAATGCCGATTCGCCTAGTCTAATGAACAAATGCCGACTCGCCGCAAGTACTCAACATACCTCGGTACGCCAGTGCGCGTGCTCGATCAGAACGTCAGTATAGGGCATATATTCAAGCGACTTTTGTCCATTTTAAATTGGGAATTAATATAATTTTCCAAACTTTTGCCTTCAGAAAGTTTGAAAGAAGTTTTTATAAAATAAATCAAAATTATTGACAATGCTAAGACTATACATTTTGATTAAGGCTTCTAAGTAAATTGCCCGATAGCTCAGCGGTAGAGCAGGTGACTGTTAATCACTTGGTCGCAGGTTCGAATCCTGCTCGGGCAGCCATTTTTTTCAAAATGAAATTTTTTGGTTTTTTAAATAAAAATAGCAATTGCCGTTATATTATCAAGACCTCCGCGTGAGTTGGCTGTTTCAATAATAGTGGTTACAAATTCTTCTGCACTTATGGACTCAAAAGCCAGAACATGAAGTTCTTCAGGAGAGAAGGCTTTGGTTACCCCATCAGAATATAGAAGCAGCCGGTCATTTGGGGTTAAGGCATGTTGAAAGGTTTGAACTTGTAGGTTGTCATTTTTCCCAAGACATTGTGTGAGGATATGATTGTAATATTCAGGAATAGTCAATTGATCTTTGAAAGGCCCTGCACTATCCTTTATATCTTCAGCCATAGTATGATCTTTGGTTAATTTCAACCACTGATTTTTTGTAAATAGGAAAAGGCCAGAGTCGCCGACGTGCCCACCAAAAAGTTGATTATTTTGGATTTGAATGGCAGTCAAAGTAGTTCCTATTCCAAAATCTGGATTAATACTACTACCTGTTTTATTTACAACTTGATTAATTTCTTTAAAAACAGTTTTAAAATCAAGAAGCTCTTTTGTTGCAGAAGACTTAAGCGTTTCAATAGCAAGTTTACTTGCAAGCTCCCCGCTC
>JABDAI010000069.1 GCA_013289195.1 Verrucomicrobiota bacterium | reverse complement strand
AAGCTTTAGGAGGAGAAGAGAATGTGCAAAAGGGACTCAAGTACCAGGAAGACTCGCTGAAAATGATTCAAGCACTCTTTCCAGGGAATCACCCCTATGTAGCAAGCTCACTCAATAATGTAGGGCTGGCTTACAAAGCTTTAGGAGGAGCAGAGAATGTGCAAAAGGGACTCAAGTACCAGGAAGACTCGCTTAAAATGAGGCTAGCACTCTTTCCAGGGAATCACCCCTATGTAGCAAGCTCACTCAATAATGTAGGGCTGGCTTACAAAGCTTTAGGAGGAGCAGAGAATGTGCAAAAGGGACTCAAGTACCAGGAAGACTCGCTTAAAATGAGGCTAGCACTCTTTCCAGGGAATCATCCCGATGTAGCAATCTCACTCAATAATGTAGGGCTGGCTTACAAAGCTTTAGGAGGAGAAGAGAATGTGCAAAAGGGACTCAAGTACCAAGAAGACTCGCTGAAAATGAGGCTAGCACTCTTTCCAGGGAATCACCCCGCTGTAGCAAGCTCACTCAATAATGTAGGGCTGGCTTACGAAGCTTTAGGAGGAGAAGAGAATGTGCAAAGGGGACTCAAGTACCAAGAAGACTCGCTGAAAATGAGGCTAGCACTCTTTCCAGGGAATCACCCCGCTGTAGCAACCTCACTCAATAATGTAGGGATTGCTTACAAAGGTTTAGGCGATGTCGATAAAGCTTTAGAATATTTGAAACAGGCTTATAGTATTAATGCAGTTATATTTAACGAAAATCATTCACAAACAAAAGCAATAAAATCAACTATAGAATCATTACAACCCGATTTCTTCGTACAACAAGGTGCTGGGCCGATCTTGAAAGAAGACTGTTTAGGAGGGAATAGAGTAGGACCAGAATGTCGATGGATTATTTTTTCTCGCCAGACAATGAATGATGAGCTAATGACATTAAAACAAGGAATTCAACAAAGTGTTTTAAATGATATTGTTAAAAGCGTAGACAATTATGGATGGACTCATGTTGGATTGTTTGGCTCGGAGTGGGGTGTAAAGGGATACGTAGAACAGCGCTATTTAGAAGGCGAATTAAAAGGATTGAGTAATAGTGACCCTATAGAAATGACCAGGATGCTATGCTTTGAAGCGATAAATCTTGGGATAATGAAGTCTGCAAAGAAACCGTATGCGGTCGTAGAAAATTTTACTCGAGAGCATCCAGAATTAGTCAAAAAAATAGCGATAGAACACCCAGAATTTTTTGTGGATGGTGCGATAGTAGAGGCGTGCATTCAAGCAATGCCAGAGCATAAAGCATTTGAAGAGCATATATTAAAACATGTAAAATATATGGGAATGGAAGAAAGGAAGAAAAGAACACCTGAAAAATCATGAATCAATGTAGTAGATTAACCCAAAAAAATAACAAAACAAGTAATAGCAAAAATGTTCACTAAATTATTATACACTGGCAATAGGAATTCAACAAATATACTCAATAATTATCATGGTGCCTTGATATTTCGTGGCACAGGCATGGGGCGTATTCATAATGCCTATCGAAACTATTTTTTCAATCATGGCCAAAAAACATTCAGTGTTAATGTTGCTGGGCAAAGAAGGAATTATGGATTTTTTAAAAATAACGCTTGGGAAGAAAAAGGCAAAAAAAATGGCCAAGGATGGCATCTTTCGAGTCTGGCAAGTGGTTTGATTCAAGATGCTTCGAAACCGATCTTAGTTACAAAAGAAAATTTTGAGGAAATAAGTTCGCAATTGAAGCAGAATGTCCCAACTATTCACTCATTGGAGTTTGAATTTGTATTAACGCATGAAAATATGGAAGCGCTCAATCTTGTGATGCAAGATAATAGAGAATTGGGCTACATATCTTGGCATAAAGATCAGCTACTTACTAAAGTTTCAGAAGAAATAGAAACTCAATTAATCAGCAATAATAAAAGCTACAGATATCATCCAACTGATTTTGTGCATGGACTATTGAGTAAGCACGCATATAAAAATTCCAAACCCGGAAGCCCTGTTACCTTAGATTTAAGTTTTGATGTACATAATGAACAATTGAAAGATTGGCGAGTGGAAAGTGTCTATGATGATACTGAAAACAGTGGTTATTATAGTGTTATTTATAAGAATGACAAGACCCATCAAGTAGTTCTAGCTCATAGAGGAACAGAAGAAATAATAAAAGGTCTATTCAGTAAAAATAGTGATTGGAAGACGAATTTCGAAGAGATATTGGGTGGTCAAATAGTGGTTGGCCAACAAGCTAAAAATTTTCAAGCTACAGCAGAAGCGATTGCTATTGCGCAAAAAGCTGGATATCGCTTATCATTTACAGGGCATTCTTTAGGAGCTTGGCTAGCAGAATTGAGTGCCTATTATAGTTATGCTTATTTTGATTATCGAAATATAAAAGTGGTATCATTCGATAGTCCCGGAACAGTACCGATGATGAAAAAACTCCAGCCTAATATTAAGAGCAAGGATACACATATAAGGTTAGAAGAGATAGAAATAGTAACTTATTTAGCCTCCCCTAATCCTGCTAATAGTTGTAATCCGCATGTAGGTAGGGTATATAGGGTTGAACCCAAGATGAAGTTAACAGAAAAGGTAATCAGTAAAACACCAAATTTTATAAATGACAGGATAGGTGATAAAATTAAAGCTGTTTTATCGGTTGAAGGACATTTTTTATCAGGGATATTAGAAACATTTGATCCTGAAACAGGGAAACCCAGAGAGTGTAAAAAAATGCTTGATTGGCCAAGAATAGAATATGAAGGAGGACAGAAAAACTTTTCTAATCAAGGCAAGGAAGTTCTCAAGGGAACAATAAACAGTAGTGGTGTATCAGCGATAGCACAAGCAGGGGTGAAGCGTACGTTCGATTATATTATAGGTGATAGGACGCTGATGACCATAATAGGTTTTTTAAAAAGTGTTATAACAAATGAGATCAATCAAAAACAATATTGGGCGTATTATGAGCATATCGATTTAGAAAAAGCAGGGAAAGAAAGTGCTGAACAAGAGACAAAATTAAGTTTCGATAAACAGTTTAGCCTGATCACGTTGGCAAAATATAGAGAAGGCAAGGATAGGCATGTTCTGGAACTGACTACTGGCAGTGTAGATAAATGCCTCTATAAAGTAGAAGAGTTTAAGGAAAAGTTGAAAGAAGATAAGGATGTCTCACCCATGATTAAAATTCAATTGGAAGAGCTTCTAGCAAGTTATACAATTGAGAGAAATGGTGAGCAGAATATTTTAATACCGAATCCGGGATGTGATGTTGAAAGTATTAGGCAAAGAACACGAAGGCTGTTGGAAGTGGTACCAAAAGATGAAATAGAAGTATGGCGGAAGAGAGGTATTAATCGGCCACAAACGATTTTGAATGTAACCGGTGGGGATGTTACCGTAACAGATGAACGCGTCATGCAATTACCCGACAATCTTTCATGGCAGACAGCACATTATGTTGGGATTCGTGAAAAAGAAAAAGAATTGAAAGAAGCATTAAGTAAAAAACAGGTAGTTGTGATAAGTGGAGCAGGAGGGATGGGTAAAAGTACGTTAGCTGAGAAATATGGAATAGATCGAAAACAAGAAGGTTGGCAGGTGAGATGGATAAAAGGTACACAAATAGAAGAAGAATTTTTTCAGTTGGCTAAGGATTTAAAGATCCCAACTACAGATTTACGCTCTGAAGAAATTAGAAATTGCGTTTATGGAGGTTTGGAACATCTGCCGAAAAAGCAGATATTATTAATTTTTGATAATGTAGAAGATGAAGAAAGAATTAAGCGATATTTAATAAGTCTTCCCCCGCATGCAAAAGTGGTTATTACATCAAGAAATAGTAATATATTGGAAGATATAGAACCAGTCAAAGTAGAAGGATTCAGTAGGAAGGAAGCAATATCTTATTTAATAAAGACTGTGCAAAAAAGTGAAAAAGAAGCAGGGGAAGTAGTGGATACAGTGAGTGAGTCGCCATTTAGATTATCAAAAACAGTAGCCTATTTGAAAAAGCACCGTCTAAGAAGTGTGGATGAGTTTATAAAAGAATATGAGAAAATTAAAAGGGGTCAAAGTCAAAACGAAGAGATATACCCTGAAGTAGAATTATTATTTAGGGATCTAAAAAAGAAATCGCCCGAAAGTTGGCGGTTGCTCAAGTATATGGTATATCTTGACGTGGAAGGAGTATCATTGAGGTTGATAAATAAGATTATGGGCAAAACATTAGAAGACTTGGAGAAATGTGTTACTGATCTGGAAGGATTATCATTAATGAAAACAATAAAAGAAGAGAATAAACTGGTAATGAAAGTAAGTCATCGAATAGTACAAGAAGAAATGAAAAAAGCGATGAAAGAGGAAAATAAGGTGGAATATGAAGAGATCTTAGAAAAATTAATCAAAGAGATCGATGAGGAATTTCCAGATGTTACTGAGAACCCAGGAAACTGGGCGCAAGTGATGGAAATAGTAAGTCATGCAAAAATAGTAATTGAAGAAACAAAAGAAGTTAATCAAACCGCTGCCAGCAGAGAAAATTTACTCTCAAAAATTGGAGCCTATTATTATTATATGAATTTTAATTATAAAGAAGCAATAAATTATTGGGAAAAATTATTAAAACAACAAATAAATATTCATAAAGCAAATCACCCCGATGTAGCAAACACACTCAATAATGTAGGGACGGCTTACAAAGCTTTAGGAGGAGCAGAGAATGTGCAAAAGGGACTCAAGTACCAGGAAGACTCGCTGAAAATGTTTCAAGCACTCTTTCCAGGGAATCACCCCGATGTAGCAAGCTCACTCAATAATGTAGGGACGGCTTACAAAGCTTTAGGAGGAGCAGAGAATGTGCAAAAGGGACTCAAGTACCTAGAAGACTCGCTGAAAATGATTCAAGCACTCTTTCCAGGGAATCACCCCGCTGTAGCAAGCTCACTCAATAATGTAGGGCTGGCTTACCAAGCTTTAGAAGGAGCAGAGAATGTGCAAAAGGGACTCAAGTACCA
>JABDAI010000068.1:734-5313 GCA_013289195.1 Verrucomicrobiota bacterium | reverse complement strand
TAAAACACGTTCTATCGAAGTTATTTCAAAAGATACACATTCTAAAGATATTCTTGATGTGAATTATCACTATGCATCGAATCCTTTTCAAGCCGAACGTATTAGAAGTTTTCTAATTGGTCGTCTACAAGATAAACTCGATCAAAGCAATTATGCCGAGCTTATGGAACAATTTAATAAACTTTCTTTTGAAGATAAGTTGAATGTTATCACAGCACTCTGTGTTCATGAAAAACTCGTATGTACGGAGGATCAACACATCCCTAATATTATTTCTATCATGATTTATGATATTTTGTCAGAGGAAATTCGCTCCGCCTTCTCCTTTGCCGTATTTTCACATAATCCCATATCACAAGAGGGGCAGACGCATTATCCTCAAGGAGATCAGATATGTTGGAGAGCTTTACTGCACGGTTTAGAATATGTTTTTTTCCCGAATTCTTTTGAAGCCCAAAGTAATGTGAGACTTTTATTAAGCTTACTTGCAGGGCAAAAAACCTGTCAAGGGAAATTGATTGATCAACGTATTTGCCAACAGTTCCATACTACTTTCTTTACAGGAGAAAAAAGCTTTTTGAGAAGCGAGTTTCGGGGAAACGTGAATTTCAGCGATGCTCAATCTCCGAATAATGTCGTCTAATTTCTGTAATATCAAATCTCATTCTTAAATGAACAAAGGTCGCTTGAATTCTGTCATTATCTGGCATAAATTCAAGCGACCTTTGTTCATTTTAAATTGGAAATTGGTATTAAAAAGCATTTTTTAAGATTTAAGCTAGGATTCTTTCATCCCAAGCTAAATCGCTTTACTCAAAATTTTTGCTCGATTTTACTATCCTAAACCAGCATATTGACTCTAACCTTTTATTACTTTAAAATAATGTCATTATTTACAGCAACCTTAATTATTGCAATTGCCTTAATTGCAAAAGGCTTAATATGGTTTAGTCTTCCTGAGCAGGTTGGCAGTACCTATACTTCAATGTTAAGAAGTCCCCTTGCATCTTATCTACTATTTGGATTGGCTAGCATTTGGGTCTTGTGGAACGTGGCTCATTTGGGAGAGGCTGATTTCGGAGAATATCGTATTTGGCTACTTCTCTTATTTGGTGCAGTAGCCATTGTAGCTTTTATTTCTTTAAAAGACTTCTTGGTTGTCAGAGCTTGGGCTATTCTAGCGCTTTTGATTGCAAAAGTTTTATTAGATGCCGCATATATGGAACCGGCCTTAGGACGGTTATTCTTGGTTGTATTTTCCTATATTATTATTATACTAGCCTTGTATTTCGCAGCTGTTCCTTACAAAATGAGGGACTTTACTAATTGGATATTTGCCAAAAAATCGCGTGTCAAACAATTTGCCTCAGGTTTCATCATCTATGGCTTATTCTTATTTGCCGCTTTATTTACTTATTGATTTAAATGACCGAAGTGCCTATTGATCAAGCATTGATTTTTATTGTTTCAGGCCCTGCAGGCAGTGGGAAAACGACGTTGTGTGAAAGGATGATTGCAGAGCTCTCTCCTAGAATTCAGAGAATTATTACTGCAACTACCCGTCCTCCTCGTCAAAACGAGATCAATGGCGTTGATTATTATTTTTTAAGCCATGAAGAATTTCAAGAAGCCGTTCAAAAAGAAAAATTTTATGAACACGCCAAAGTGCATTCTTATAATTATGGCATTTTGAAAGAAGAAATAAAAAATAAATTGGACCAAAATATCGATCTGCTCATCAATCTCGACGTCCAGGGGGCTGAAACACTTCGAAAGATCACTCAACTCGATCCAGAGCTTCATAAGCGCGTCATTTCTATTTTTATTATGCCTCCTACCGTTGATGTTTTAGAAAGTAGGTTACAAGGCCGCGGATTGGACAATCACGAGGAAATCGAAAGACGTCTTCAAGTAGCGCAAACTGAAGTTCAATACTGGACCTCTTATGATTACTGTATCCCTACTCAAACCAAAGAAGAAGATTTCGCCTGCCTACTCAGCCTCTACGTTGCAGAAAAACTTCGCGTTAGAGTTTAATAAAAATGCTTTCGCTTAATATTAGACTTCTTTTGAAACTGGATTCTGATAAAGTTTCAAGAATAGTATCTGATTTAAAATATTAAAATGAGATTAAGAAGAATTAAATATACCTTGTATAGCTTAATAATTATTTTAATATCGTCTATGATTATTAATAATTGCCAAGCGAAGCCTAAGAGATTCGAAAAAGAGATCCCAAAAATATCTTTTGTATTTTTAAGGCATGGAACCACTGATTGGGCAATAGAGAAAACTAGTGACGGATTTGTAGATTATGGTCTTAATGCACAAGGTAGAGCCGAATCACTAGCTGCTGCTAGAATAATTAAAGCAAAATTCAGTAATCCTGTATTTTATTGCAGTATCCTAGCTAGAACTATGGAAACATGTACTATTGTTGGTAATTTTATCCAATCAAATAATATTCATCTTGTAGTAGATTTAAGGGGTAGAGAATTTGGTGATGTAAAAAGTATATTTTCTAAGTTAGTTCGGTTAAGCAAGGAAAAAAAATTTGAAGAAATGGAAACCATTCTTCCTGCATCTGCTGAAAGTAAAGAAGAATTTGAATTTAGATGCCTTAATGCATTATTTGAAGTATTAAATAAGCATCGAGAAAGATGTCAAACAATTATTATTGTATCTCATGATGAAGTTTTTAGGTGTTTTACGCAACATTTAATCAATAAAACTTTTCCGATGAAAAAAGGTGGCATCAAATTATTTAAATATGATTACGGTCATTGGTTCATTCAAGATATTGAAAATTCTAAATCAGAAGCTCACTTTGAACTAACTCAATGTGATAATAGACCGCAGGAGCAAGAAGCTGTTATGCGCCGATTGGTGATTAATTGTTTGAAATAAGGTCTTGGACTTAGAAAACAATTATATAGGTTTTAATAGATAACTAACTATCAATTCCAATTTAAAAATGAAATTTGGTATAAGAATAAGCAACAAGATCGCTAAGCATTATTAACCATAAAATTTGTACACTTCTATGACGCTAATGCTCAGATTGAGAATATTTTATCAAAAACATTGCTCATCGCGTCCGTATTTTATGGCATTTGGGGTATCTGGGTTTAAATTGATGTCTGAGCCATAATAAGCCCATAACAAAACATGTGCATTATTTGGAGCTCCTGAGATTGTGAAGGTCGAATGTAAAATTTCGAGTGCACTAACTTTATTTAAATCAGAATTTTTCGACAGAGTAATTGTCGATTTCTCTGTTATACTTTGGAAATCAATGCTTTTTATGCTCGAATTTTCTGAAAATGTGACCTCTGATCTAGTTATGTAATGATCTACTTCACCCGTCTCAATCTCCTTTGACCCTTCGGCTTCATAAGAAGAAAAACTTGTTTCAAAAACAACTTCACATAGTTTGGGATTTTTGGAAATAGTAACTCTTGACTCCTCAATCGTTCCTACAGTGATTTTATTTAAGGCAAAATTTTCCGACAAAGTAACTATCGATTTATTAATTTCTTTTAAATAAAACTCTTTCAATTTTGGTTTTTTTGAAAACACAATTTCGCAGTCATATACGCATCCGCAAGTAAACGTGCGTAAATTCTCAAACCCTGAGTTTAAGGTAAGCGGAAAATTAATATCTCCAAAACTAAGGGAAACTAACGCTGAGCAGTTTTCCTTCATTGAATCCAATAGATTTTGTACATAGGGACCAGTCTTAAGTGTAATGTCCGTAAAGCTAATAACTTCAATACGCTTTGCCAAATCTTCATGGTGAAGATTTTTTATAAAACCTTCTACATCCACATTTTCCGATTCATTAGATAAGTTAAATTTCATATGTAACGGTAATTCAGTACTTCTTGCAAATAGCACCTTCGGATTCTTTAGATCAAACAATATTTCAGGCGTTAGCACAATACGCTTTCTGAAGCTCACATATGCTGTGTTTAAAAATTTATTTACAAATTGTAAACCTGCACCTTCGTACCCTTTTTCGTCTTTTTTTAAGTTGTTTAATATGACATATACAATATCTCTTGTTTTAAATGCATTTTCAGTAGATATTATAGTTTCATATTTACATTCTATTGCTCCTGTCTTTATATTCATATAATTATAATATACTATTAATAAAGAAAGTAAAGTAAAGTAAAAAATTAGATCGTGAGTAAAGAATCTAATTTTTCAAAAAATGGATCTCTTTTTTCGTCTATTTCCACATAGGTGAAAGTTTTTTTATAACGAAACCCCACTAACCGGTTGTTGAGCAAGAACTAATCCCTCTTCATGCGCAAATGCACTAACCATATGTAAGGCCTTTTGTTTTTCCGATGAGCTTCTGCGAGCTAATTTGCCATCGATAGCAATTCCTTTTTACTACGAGACTGAAAGTCCTTGATCCATTCCACAAAGCATCTTGAAAAGGTATTTGGACAAATAAGCTGAAATACTCGACTAAATGTATCTTCTGATGCAATTCCATTTTCAAATGGATAAAATTTACGAAGAAAATCTCATTTCTTTTCACCATAAAATTTCATATCATCAAAACCTT
>JABDAI010000068.1:0-724 GCA_013289195.1 Verrucomicrobiota bacterium | reverse complement strand
ACCTTCGCCACCGCTTATAATGCAGCACAAAGCCACAAGAAGAATTTCTTCCAATGGATAAAGCTTTTTTGCAATAAATAAAAAATTTGCTTAATATGCCTTATTCATAAGCCAATCTAGATGTGCTTTCACTGCCGGCCATTCATTTGATATAATACTATAAACACAAGTATCCCTTGATGTACCATTTGGCAGCTTCATATGGTTTCTTAATACTCCATCTAGCTTTGCCCCGATACGTTCAATTGCTTGGCGACTCTGTCGATTTAAAAAATGTGCACGCAATTCTACTGCGATACAGTGCAGTGTTTCAAAGGCATGCGTCAACATTAATGCTTTACACTCCGTATTTAATCCCTTTCTTTGCATATTTTTGCGATACCACGTCCCTCCAATCTCTACTCGCTTATGTTCAGGGTCTGCATTCATAAAAGTGGTCATTCCCACAACTTTTGTAGTTTCATTACTAAATACTGTAAAAGGTAACATAAGACCTCTTGCTTGCAATTGAAGCTTTTCCTCAATTGCTTCGCGAATCTTATTGGCTTCAGGAATCTGGGTATACCAATAATCGGATAAATTATCTTCTTCAATGCATTGAGCAAGTTCGTCAGAATGTTCGTAATTTAATGGAACCAACCGGCAGTGATTGCCTTGTAATGTAATAGGTTCAAGCCAGCTCATTTTTATTTGCTTGGATTACGCTGCCGCTTCTTTGTCCTCG
>JABDAI010000067.1 GCA_013289195.1 Verrucomicrobiota bacterium | reverse complement strand
CCGGCTTGTGTGCGCCAGAAAAAGAACTGTGTAAATGGATTGCTTGCTTGTTCTCTACGAAGAATATCCTCTAGAACAAAGCTTTTCCAACTTTGTCCAATAATGGAATTGGATTCGAGTTCTTGAAAAGTACTGATATTGAGCAAATGATGAAGGAGTCCTGAATCGCGGATATAGACTTTAGGAGATTTGACCAAGCGTTTTTTAATATTGATGTAGTAAGGCTGTAATTGTCTAATCAGAAAAGTCTGTTCTAAAATGGCAAGATATCTGTTAACAGTATGATAGGTAACGCCTAATGCGCGTCCAAATTCACTTGCATTGAAAATGCCTCCTTGCTGATGAGCTAACATTGTTAAAAATCGCCTCATCAGAATGGGATCTGTATTAATTCCCCACATGCTAAGATCGCGTTCTATAAAAGTTCTTAAATAATTTTCCCACCAGGTTCTAAAATCACCTTGAATAGCATCGGGAAATCCACCCTTAAGCCAGGCAGTTTTATAGTTATATTGGGGTGTTCCATTATGAATTTCTTGCATCATAAGAGGCGAAAGTTCAATCATTCCTACGCGACCTGCAAGAGATTCGGAAATAGAACGTATGAGTGTGGGTTGTGCAGAACCTAAAATAATGTATTGAGCATTAACTTTTCTTTTTTTATCGATAACCGAGCGTAAAACTGGAAAAATTTCGGGAACTACTTGTGCCTCATCTAAAATAAGTGTTTGATCATTATCCTTTGTTAAATGATAAACAAAATCATTCTTGAACAAACTTTGAGTCAAAGGATCTTCCAAATCATAATAAATAGCCTCAGGAAAAGTCATTTGAGCCAAAGTGGTTTTGCCAACCTGTCTAGGACCCAAGATGAAAATTGCAGGGAATTGCTTTGAGAGTTCTAAGAAGCGTGTTTTAATTATTCGTTGCCACATAGATGTTATATGCTTGAAAAATAGAAGATAGACTTCTATTTTTCAAGCATATAAATAATTCAATTGAAATTCAACGATTAAATTTGAATTCTAAGTTCTTGAAACATAGGTATTTATATTATCACCTTGAAAAATAGAAGACTGACTTCTATTTTTCAAGGTGATATAAAATTCAAATCTATTTGAAACAAATATGTTTTTTAATCTTTTTCACAACATCCTTTCCTTCAAGGGCTTCTACAATAGCTAGGGCAAAATGAAGAGCTGTTCCTGGGCCTTGGGAGGTGATGATATTTTTGTCTTTGACGACTTTTTCTTCTTCCATATCAGGGAGTTCATCTTTATGAGAAAAATGAGCAGTATATTTTTTGTTTACTAAAATGCCAGCATCTAAAAGCACTGTTGGGCCAGCGCAAATCGCAGCAATGAGACGGTCTTTGTCAAAAAGGTCTTTGACGAGCTTTAGAGTTTCATCACTTTCCCTCAATTTTTTTGCCCCAGGACCTCCGGGAATGAGGATGCCATCAAAGTCCAAGTCTTTAAGCTCACTTAATTTAACATCGGCTTGAACACAGATCGCATTACGTCCGCAGACAAGCTTGTTATTTTCGAGAGCAGCGATGGTGACTTCCATATTAGCACGCCTTAGGATATCAATGGGAGTAAGGGCCTCAATTTCTTCAAAACCTGGAGCTAGGATCGTTAAGATTTTCTTTTTCATAGTATTTTTTTAAGTGTGTGGTGAATTAAGATTAGCCGAAAACTAAAGTTAATAGATCAAAAACTTCAGTTTGGGATAAGAACTGTTTCACCAAAGTCTAGAACTTTAATTTTTGTGATACGATGTTTTTTTATAGAAGCTTCTAAATTAACTAATGGCTGTTCAAAGGGCTCATCGCTCAAGGGGAAAGTGCCGAAATGCATTGGAATGGTCAGTTGAGAGTCGAGTTCCAAATGTGCTTGAACAGCTTCTTCAGGATTAATATGCATCTTTTTCATAAACCAGCGGGGCTTATAAGAGCCTATAGAAAGCAAGGAAACGTCAGGTGAACCCAATGTTTTTTGGATTTCCTGGAAATGTGGGCCGTAGCCGCTATCACCCATATGGTAAATTTTTTTGCCCAGAATTTCAACCATGAAGCCACCCCAAAGTGTTTGATTGCGATCAAAGGGCGAACGCGATGAGAAATGTTGCGCGGGTACGAAAGTGATTTCGCTACTGCGATAGTGATATTTTTCCCACCAATCAAGTTCAATAACTTGCCTAAAACCATGGGACTTTAAAATCTTTTTGTTTCCTAACCCGCTGATAAATAGGGGATTATGAGTTTTTTTAAGGCGTTTTAAAGTAGGAATATCTAAATGATCATAATGATTATGAGTAATAAGGATCAAATCTACGGGGGGCAATAATTTGAAAGGTATACCGGGCAGACGGACTCGTTTGGGGCCAATGAGGGCGCTTGGACTGATTCGTTTTGAATAAATGGGGTCGATGAGAATATTTAAATTTGCCGTTTGAATTAAAAAAGAGGCGTGATTAATGAAGGTCACGGCAATTTCCTTTTCTTTTAAATGAGTTGGCAATTGGCATGGATAATGGTTTTGAACCCACTTAGGCCATTTGGCTTCCTTTCGCTTAATTAACCATTTTAATAATCGAAAATAGGGAAATTTTTCCTTTGCATGAGGATTAAAGAATTTTTTCCCATCAAAGTGATTGGATAAGGGATAGTTATTTTTTCGGTGGAAGAGAAAATGGCGTAACATTAAAGTTAATTTCCTATATTTTGAAAAAAAATTCAATGCAAAATTGGTGGTGAAAAATAATGCTATTATATACAATTAATGATTTAATGATATTTTGCTATTTAAGTATTGACTTACCACATAATAAGTTTAAAATTCTTAATTAAATATTTTAAATTATGAAATCATTATTTTTATCATCTTTATTTTTTATTTGCTTGTTACTATCTAAGCTCTATGGTTTAGGCGTCAATGGGATAGTTGCATTTGGAGATAGTCTTAGTTGTAATGGAAATGCCTGTATATATGCATTAGAACCTGCAGATATTTGTATAATTTATCCTCAAGGACGATTTACAGATGGGGATGTTTGGTTAGAAGTTTTGGCTGATGAATTGGATCTGCCAAGGCCTAGACCGAGTCTTGCAGGGGGATACAATTTTGCTTATGGGGGAGCAACGACAGGATGGGACATTTCTACCAATCTTTTAAATGTTGGACATCAAGTTGAAGCTTATCTGCAACGGGTAGGTGGACAAGCAGATCCAAGAAGTCTATATGTTCTATGGGTAGGAGGAAATGATATAAAAAATAAGATAATTCCGAAATCATTGATACCTAATTTGAAGAAACATATTACAGAGCTTGCGCGAGCGGGTGCTAAAACTTTCTTGATTCCCAATTATCCACCATTGGCGAAAACACCTCTTATATCAGGTGCAGCCGGAGTTTTAGGTTGGGGATTGGCGGCGATTGGGGATTATTTTCAATTTGAAGGAACGGCGACTATCCGTCAGAGCTTTTCTATGTATGCAGATCAGGCAGCGGATTTTGGGATACAAACTTTGAATCGGCAGCTTAAGCATATGTTATTGGAACTGGAGCAGTCTTTACAAATAACGATTTACCATTTTGATGCCTATACTCTTTTTCATGAAGTCACCAATAATCTCCATGCATTTGGCTTAAGTGAAAATGATCATTTATTTCTTTATGATGGATTCCATCCAAGCAGAGTAGTCCACAGAATATTGGGTCAAGAAGCCTATAAGTTTTTAAATGAACCTAAGGTTTTTAGGAAAAGTCCTGTTCAAAATCAGAAAAAGCGAAAAGGCGAGAACTAGATATCCCTGGTCAGGTGCATACTATTCAAAACAAGAAGCTTATCCAACATTTTTTGTTGGATAAGCTTATCCTGAACTGAGGTTAGTAAGATTTGCCAAAACTGTACAAGCTTCGTTCAAAGGAATTGCTTCTATTCTCTCGCCTAAGTAATACCTTCTGCTTCCAGGATAAACAACAAATATGTGCTCCAATTCCAATGTATCCTTTGCCACATGCATAGACTTAGTGATACTTGGTGCATCTGCATATTTGACTTCAAATCCCCATCGCTTTCCTTTTAAGTGCATAATAAGGTCCATTTCTGCTCCATTATAGATATTCCAAAAATAAGCATCATAACCTCCTCTGCCCAATTCTATTAATTGTTCCAATGCAAATCCCTCCCATGACGCACCTAGCTTGGGATGCCTTAGTATTTCATCGCGGGAATTAATTCTTAATAGTGCATGCAAAATTCCCGAATCCCTAATATAAAATTTATGTGATTTTACTACACGCTTGCTTAGATTCCCATACCAGGGAGCCAACTGTCTCACTATAAATGTCTCTGTAAATATATCCAAATAGTTTTTCACTGTTTTATCCGAAATTTGAAGCGATTTTGCAATTTCGCTACTATTCCAAGTCTGTCCATGATAATGTGCTGCCATTTGCAGAAATCGCCATAAATCTGCCGGCAATACCTTCACTCCAAACGATGGAATATCCCGTTCCAAAAAAGTTCTCATGAAATTTTCTCTCCAAATGAGGCTATCCTCATTACTCTCAGCTAGGAATGACTCTGGAAATCCTCCCCTCAACCATAATTTTTCACTTTCATTCTTGTCGACTTCTAAAATATTAAATCCCGGCAATTCCAAATATGCAATCCTCCCAGCCAAAGATTCCGATGTCTGCCTCATCAACTTTCCTGATGCGCTCCCCAATAACAAAAATCTAGCTGGTAATGGTCTACGGTCCGAAAGCACTCTTAATAATGGAAATAAATCTTCTTTTCTTTGAATTTCATCGATGATGATCAATCCCTTTAATCCCTCTAATGTATGCTGTGGTTCTTTTAAACTCTGCAAATCGCTCGGCAATTCTAAATCAAAATAATGTACTGTTTCCCCCCGCTCCTTAAATTCCGCCATAATTTCCCGTGCCAAAGTTGTTTTTCCAGTCTGTCTCGCTCCTAAGAGCATTGTAACTGGATAATTTTTCAATCGCTTCCTTATATCTTCTAGATAAATTTTTCTTTCTAATAGCTCCATTTTTGCAATTTTCGGGTATTAACTCCGAAAATTCAATATAAAAATATCAAATTTTCATAAAATTTCGGAGGCAGACTCCGAAATTTACAGAGATTTCATCTTTCGAAAACTTATACCATTTCCCAAATTAAAATGGCTAAAGGTCACTTGAATTTGGAAAATGGTATTAATTCTCTTTCTAAAATGAACAGAAGGATGTTTGAATTAAGAAGAAAAACCTGCTTTTTCAAAGAGTTTTCTTGCCCTATCACTATAAAAAG
>JABDAI010000066.1:5197-5326 GCA_013289195.1 Verrucomicrobiota bacterium | reverse complement strand
TTATTAAGAATTGGTTAATTTTTAGGAAGTATTATGTTATTTATTCGCAAAGACCAAGTTTAAACATCTTTTTAAACATTTTTTTGCTATCCTGAAATTAATATTTTTGTTACATTGATTTTTGTAAAT
>JABDAI010000066.1:0-5187 GCA_013289195.1 Verrucomicrobiota bacterium | reverse complement strand
GGGGGAAGTATTTCTCTAATAATCGACCAAATAAATGAGCTAGCAGTTCTAAAATTAAGTTCTTGCGAACACATCGAAGGCGAAATCGAAGACTATAAATTGTCTCTGTCCTTGGAGGATTTGCGTCCCCTCAAACTGGAGCGTTGTAACTTTAATCCATTTCCTGAATTGAAAACGACAGTATTATCCTCTGAGAGAGCAAATGAATTTTTTAATACTATAAAAGATAGCTTAAAAAGTGCATCCGTAACTGATAAATCCATTACATTAGAAGGAATCAGTAGGTATGTCGCTAGAAGAGGACCTTTTAGATAAACCCTGTATTAGGAACAGTTCTCTGTGACCTCTGTGCCTCTATGTTTAAAAAAAATTTGAAATAGAGAATATAGAGGGCTCAGAGAGCTTGTGGTCGCCAATCGCAGCTGGCCGAACGGGTACCGAAGAAGTGATCAAGGCCGAAAATTCAATGGGTGTTTTTACCCTTCCCCATGGGAAAGGGTACCAACACCCATTGAATTTAACCTTTTGCTACAGCAATTTATTTTTTTGCTTTTTTAGTTGGAAACTCATCCGATGAAGATTCCTCACTTTCATCTCTTTTTCTTTTCAAGCTTGTAGGTACCGTTTCTTCGGTAGCTGCTTGTTTCGAACTGGATTTACTATGACTTCTTAAAGATTCTTTTCTCTTTTCAGATTCTTTTCGTGTGGTGCCGACTTCAGAAGGCTCGAAGTCTTCATCATCAGAACTAGAACTAGAAAGTATCTCACCACCTTCTTCACTGAATTCAAATTCAGGTTTTTTGGCAATTTCTACTAGTTGATCTTTTTTCTCTTGTATTTCAGCTTCGGCGCGAGATTTCAAACTCAAAAGCATAGAAATACCCATTTCCAACTCAGCGCAACTGGTTTCGTAAGCTTCTAATTTACTTTTTAGCCCAGAGTAGTGATTAAATCTTATTTGAGCTACTTGCAATGCTTTTTGGAGTGCGCTTTTATAACTGCGGGCATTTATAGGTGTATTTTCTTCTGCATACCTTTGTTTTGTTATAGACAATTCTCTATGATAACGAATCTTTTGAAGTGGCAGGCCTCTTACGGGTACTGGAAATCCTTGTAATGGAAAAGAGGGTACCGGAGGTAGCAGAAGTTGACTCGGCTGACTTGGCATAGGAGCCCTTGGCATAGGCGCTCTTGGCATAGGCCATTCCGGATGTGCCCTGGTTAGAATTTCAATTGTATGTTGAAAATAGGTACGACTTCCGTGAATGATACCGAGTTCTCTTTCTACAACAGTTCTATAACGTCTTGCCGTTTCTATTGTTTTATCTGCAATAAAGTTTCGTTTTGCAACTTCAAGATCATGAAGACAACTACGATGAGCTAATGAATGTGTGGCTGATGGATCCATATTTTTCTCCTAAATAAAGTATTAAAAAAGGAATGTTAACATCATACTGAATTAACAGTCAATAGTATATTGTTATCCATTTTCAATAATTTAGGTTGATTGTTTAATTTTTTTATGCTACATTTACCTAACTTTTAATCAACAAATAATTATAAAACCATGTCTTACATTTCAAAAGATTGCCCAAATACCAAATGGTATTTAGAAAATCCGCGTTGCACTATCCAAGATAAAGAGAACAAACCAATTGAAAAGCAATACGCTTTGTTGGCTTGTCAATTATTCAAACGATATGTGTTGGATAAAACACAAATTTCCACCCAAAGAAATATCAAAGCGGTTGAATTAGTTCAAAATCCCGATGGCAGCCACCATTTTAGACTTCATGCACAAAATTCTGATCAAATCCAAGATATGCCCATAGGTATTTTATCCATAAATGATCGTGAATTATTTGAAATAATAGATAAAACATTATCACTCATCATATTGCCTTCTCAGCAGCCAATTTCTGAGCCTGAGTCGCATTTTGATGCTATGGATCTCGATGAACCCAAGAAAAAAAGTCGTTATCCTAATATTGACAAAGACATAAGAGAAATTAATGATTTCAAAACGATGTATGCATTTTTGAATAAATGTAAAGAGATGAAATGCGAATTAGATGAAAAAAAAATGTTAGCCTTACGTATTTTTTTAAAGAGCGATATAGAGTACATTTTAAGCAATCTTGAAGAAAGTATTTATTCAAAAGCATCTAAAATAAGCCACAGAATATTTGCTATTTTCGGTAGTACACTTAACCTCGAAGAGCCTTTTGTAGTAGAACACAAAGATTTAATATTTAATTTATTTTTAAAAATATTCAAACAAAACATCCCCGCAATTGACAAAAATATTCTAGCTTTACTGGAGGGCTTTGCAATGCATGCAGGTGCATTTAGAAGGGAAAAAGAGTTTTTGGAATGTTTCGAAAATTTAAAAAAGATAGCCGGTAAAGAAATTCTACCTCTTTTAATTAACTTAGGAAGAATGCAAACGGAAAATTCTCAGAAATTGTTAATTGAAATGACAAAGGACAATGAATGGAGAGCAACTGCATCGAATTCTCAGAAAATATTCCTCTCAATGGCTTTATCTACAGCAAAAGTTTCTCTACATAAACCTTATTTCCAAATTTTGGGGGATGTATACAAAACTCTTCCCGATTCTATTTTATGTAAATTTTCATTTAGGCCTGAAGAACAATATTTACCAATAATGCCTCAGGGATGTTTAATTGCCCTGAGCACAAATGATAAAGGAATTCGAGGACTCATAGATTTTCTATTCCAAAACGTGAATAATGCAGTGAAATTATACTTTACGCAGGAATCCGCGAAACAAGGTCTTGATCTTGGAGAAAATATTATTTTTATTTCAAGCGAAGAGTACAATGATTTCCTACGATTGGGACGTGTATTGTTTGCTGAAGAGGGCCACGATCTATTGCTTCGAGGAATCCCAAAGAGCATAATCCGAAGAATAATGATTGGCAATAGTGGAGTATCGCTAGAAGCCCAACAAGATTTACAAAAATTAATTGGGGATCAAGATTCTAAAAAGTTGGTCAAAGGTTTCTTCGAACGTTCATTAAACGAACTTGACTCATCCGAATTGGATATGGCTAGAGAGCTTCTCCAAATCCCAGTAGTCGTTCCCTCTGCTACTAGAAAAATTACTACTTCTTTGAGTTGTCTGATCAAAATATACGGCGCCGAATCAGACATGCCAAAAATGATTTCAGAAGCTGAATTTGTAGATTTCAATATCCCCTTCAAACTCGCTCAAGCAACAAGGGAAGAACTTGCCTTTCTTGAACTATTGAAAGATGCAGCAAATCCAGATATTTTTGCGGAATTTTGGAATAAGGATGCGGATTAATCATGGCCATTACGTTAAGACCAGACTCAAGTAACCTTATAATTATAGAAATTCATGCTAAGAAATGGATTGTTCAAAATCTTAATTCTACATTGCTGGATCTTCTTTCTTCATTAGCAATAAATAAATTGCAAGAATGCCAAAGTCAAGGCAAGCAAATCCATGAATTTTCTTTTAAACACAAAAAAGATGGTTTATACGTCACATTTAATGGCCCCTCTGGAGTTAAGATTAAAGAAAAATGCCACTTAGGTCCTCTTCCATTTTCTAAGTTAAAAGCAATTCAATTGGAGGAAAAAGTAACGTTTCGATTGAGGCAGGAAGCTCCTAATTCATCTACAAATCCCCAAGACCTTTTATCCTTATTATTAGTAGGAAATATCTCCCGTTTGCAATGGCTTGAAAACTCCGTAAATTGCGAAGAGATTGTATCCGATTTTCTTAAAGCCAATAAAAAATCTGAAAACCCCCTTTCAAATGAAAGTTTATATTTGTTGGCATGTCGCTTCACAGGTCAACAAATGCACAAGTTAGGAACAAAATTTGCGCGGGCAATTCCGAAAGATCAGGCATTACTTTTTGAAAATTTGAAAAAGTCTTCTAATTTTTTATCTCATATACTATTTACGGCTAAAGATTTAGATGCCGCTTTTCTATATAAAAAATTTTATACTCCTCCCGAATCACGCTTTTTTGGTTTAATCTTCCAAACAATAGCAGAGAAAGAAATACCTTTGTCCGCTAAATTGACCTTATTTAAAAAGTTCAAAACTTTAAGTAGCGATCAACCTATCATTTTCCAAGACGAACTGTTTCCGGACCATAAAGGAGTAAAACGATTTGTTTCTTCAGGCTTTTTCTTCGAAAATCTTTATCACTTTGAAAAAGATAAAAGAGAAGGAAATCCATCATTTTCCTTTGAGGATATGTGTCGAATATTAAAAACAGAAATCGGTTTGCTCTTTGAAGTAAGAAATGGGGATAGTCCATTAGTTAATATTGCCTCATCCCTTTACCAACACCCAGATAAAATAGAAATTCTACACACTCTCCGTCGTGTCTGGCCTGAGTGGCTTTCTCAAAGAAATAAGAATAATGAAAGCGTCGTTCAATCTTATTTTGCCTTTTTGAGGCAGTCTCCTGAAGATGTTGTTGAAATTCTCAAGTTTTTTAATGAACCGATTCATCCAAGAGAAGCGAATAGCAATGGCATACCCCTGGGCATGCTTTATTTGGCAAATGTAAATCTCTCTCTGAGAGATGTAACTCTTAAGGAGTGTTGGGATTTTAAGGAGATCTTTGAGGAAGAGACTTATAATGACTTCATTCAATTTCTTGTGGATATCCCGGATAAGTCAAGCCCGGCTTTTATCGATGTTTCAGCGAAATTGCTTTATCAATTGTGCCTTAAAAAGCGATTTACCGATAAGTTGTTTTCCGTTTTTCCCTTGGTTGTAGACGGACAGCTGCAAAAGCCTCTTTTAACTTCTTTTTTAGCTTATTTCAAACCCTTGGATAAGCCAATTTGTCATTGTCTTCAAGAATCAATTGAAGCCTTAGTGTTGCCGCATAATGAACATTGGCAATTGCTTGATATTTTCCTTTATTGCCAACCTCATAATGTGAAAATTCAAACTTCAGAACTTCTCTCACTTCTCTCAAATAAATTGCGTTTTGAAAAGCCGGTTTATGATAAACAAACAGTCTTTCAGCATCTTGAAAACAAGAAAGAATTAACAACCCGTTCTACATTAAAGATTAATGTTTTTAAAAAAAACCTACAAAACCCTTTGCATGTGGCTATCATACAGGGGCAGTTGCAGAACACTCATTTTCTTATTGAGGAATATAAAAAA
>JABDAI010000065.1 GCA_013289195.1 Verrucomicrobiota bacterium | reverse complement strand
CTATTAGAAAACTAATGCAAGTTGTCACGGAACTGGAAAGGATTACCAAGCTAATCGAAGTCAATCTCAATGAATATACAGCCTTAGAGACTTTTCTACTCGCCTCTTTAAGAATTTGGGCAAATTAATTAAAAATCCTTGAAAATTTTTTATAGAATCTGTTTAATTGTAGATAATTTTTAATTATTATCCAAATGAAAACACAAATAAAAGCTGAACGAGAACGTTTTTTTTCACAAATACTTTCAAAATTACCGTCATGTGATCCGTTAGTATATTGGGCACATCGATTCTCTGTGGGTCATTCAAGTCTTGAACGTGCTTTTAACGTTAGCCGAAGACCTAATAATGATTCAGAGATTAAAGTAAAATTCGAAGATACTACCGAATATAAACGTTCTATCTTTATCAGGAATGTCATGCAGGCTTCTGCATTGCTTGGAGCGGCAGTTGTCTTTTTCCTCGGCTATGTTTCTAGCATTTTTCATAGTCTCTTTCACTCACTCAATGTATCCTTCTATGGCTGTCTTTTCTTATGCCTTCTTACAGGTCATATAATAGGAATGGCTTTAGGTTTGGGCCTTGCGTGCTGTTCAAAAGAATATTTTGTTCCTACTACTCCTGCTGAAACCACCACTTAATAAAATTAACTTTTATATTTCGATGGGAGAAAAAATTAAAGTCGATTCTTTAACGTTCGAAGAAGCTCTAGCAAAATTAGAGACTATTGTCGATTCCATGGAAAATGGCAATATTGCTCTTGATGCGCTTATTAGTCAATTTGAAGAAGGTGATCTTCTCTTAAAATACTGTAATAAACGCCTCAATCAAGCTGAACTCAAAATAGAAAAGCTGAAGGAGAATAGTGATAATTCATTCGAGAATTTTGAAAGTTTTGACACTAAGGATGATTAAGGATAATTTGGCTTTATGTTAAATCAAGTTACTCAGCCCAGCGACATCAAGGTACTTTCTCTAGAAGCATTAAGCAACCTAGCAAAAGAAATTCGGCAACGCATAATCACTGTGACTTCGGAAAATGGTGGCCATGTTGGCCCGAATCTCGGTGTTGTCGAGCTCACTTTGGCTCTTCACTATGTTTTCAACACTCCGAAAGATAAATTTATCTTTGATGTTGCTCATCAAGGTTATGTGCACAAACTGCTTACTGGCCGCAATGGTCCAGAATTTGATAATATCAGAAAATCTCATGGCGTTTCAGGCTTTTTAACACGGGAAGAAAGTCCGCATGATTGCTATGGTGCTGGCCACGCTGGCACTGCTCTTTCTGCTGCTTTAGGTATTGCAAAAGCACGAGATTTAAAAGGAGCTGATAATCACGTTATAGCAGTCCTGGGGGATGCGGCGCTTACCTGTGGAATTACCATGGAGGCTCTTAATAATATTTCTACTAATACAAAACGTCTCATCCTTATCCTAAATGATAACGAATGGTCGATTGCGAAGAATGTCGGTGCTATTGCAAAATATCTCAATGAGCTTATCACAAACCCTCTTTATAACCGCCTCCATAAAGACTTAGAATCCTTTCTGGAAAAAATTCCTGGAGGAAATTCCATCATAAAATTTGGTTCAAAAGCAAAGCGCGAAACTAAAGATCTTTTTGTCCCTTCTTCTCTTTTCGAAAAGTTTGGCATTCGGTACATTGGCCCTATCGATGGACATGATCAAAAACTACTTATTCAATATTTGGAATGCGCCAAACAATCTGAACAACCTATTGTTCTGCACGTACTCACTAAAAAAGGTAAAGGTTATGAAGCAGCAACTAGTAATCCTGCAAAATTTCATGGTACGGGACCTTTTGTCATTGAATCTGGGCTCAATAAAGAGGCAGATATCAATGGCATTCCTAAATATGAAAGTGTTTTTGGCTCATATCTTTTAAAATTTGCTAAGCAAAATCCAAAAATCCTTGCAATTACAGCAGCTATGCCAGGAGGAACAGGACTTAGTAATTTTCATAAAGAACTTCCAGAGCAATTTTTTGATGTTGGGATTGCGGAAGAACATGCTGTCCTTTTTGCCGCAGGGCTTGCGACAGAAGGTTTTAGGCCAGTGTGCGCTATTTATTCGACTTTTCTTCAAAGAGGTTTCGACCCTATTGTGCACGATATCTGCCTACAAAATCTCAATGTCTTATTTTGTATGGATAGAGCTGGCCTTTCGCCCAATGATGGCCCCACTCATCATGGTCTTTTTGATATCGCATATCTCCGTCCCATTCCTCGGGTCGTACTCATGCAACCTCAAAATGAGGACGAATTTGTAGACATGATCCACACGAGCTTATTGCATAAAGGTCCGACATTTATCCGTTATCCAAGGGGCGCAGGAGAAGGCGTTCCGATTAAAGAAAATCCTCAAGTATTGCCTATCGGCAAAGCAGAAGTTTTAACAGAAGGAAGCGACATTATGATTTGGGCTCTGGGTCCTATGATCAAGGAAGCTTTAAGTATTGCGAACTACTTGGAAAAAGAATATAATATTTCTACAGGCGTTGTGAACGCTCGATTCATTAAACCTCTTGATAAAGAACTTCTCAAAGAACATGCTCAAAAAGTTAAGCTAATCGTAACCATGGAAGACCATGTTATAACGAGTGGATTCGGGTCAATGGTTTTAGAAACACTACAAGAAGAAGCCATTCAACTGCCTGTTGCGCGAATTGGATGGCCAGATTGTTTTATTGCTCACGGTTCTAATGTGCAAGATCTACGCAATAAATATGGACTAAGTACTCATGCTATACTCAGTAAAATTTTAGCATCTTTTGAAACCGTCAACCAAGAACTATTGCTTTAGCAACTCAGTTCGGATTAGATAAATAACCTGAGTTCAGGTTAATAATTAAATGTTACTCTAACTAAAGTACCGTATAAATTTTCAGCTTTTAATAGAATTGATGTTGTTAAGGCTGCGTCTGTGATTTGCACTGAACCTTTTTGCAATAATTCATTGAGTGGTATCTCAAATATTACTTTACCTTGTGAAGGGGAACATGAATTATTATCAATTTTACATTTTAATACTTTCACAGGGGCATTTGTCGGTACGAATGCTTGAACCATGATGGAACGCTCAGCATCAAAAGCCTCAATTACACCTCCTAAAACTTCTGCGAAAAAATCAATCGAATTATTTTCAGCCTGAACTTCTATGCATTTTCTGTTAGATTCTACGGTATAATATTTTCCTTTGGTTTCGAATTTGTCATTATTTGGTTTTGTTTTTGTCTTTGTTTTCATAATAATTTAATTAATATTTATTTAATTAAACATAATTATATGATTATTAAATTGTCAAATAATTCTATGCAAAATTTGATTGTGAAAGAATTCCTACAATTTAAGGAGGAGATTGAACTGTAAAAGGGATTACATTATGGGTATCGTGGTGAATGTACCTGTGAGAACTTTAGCGGTGTTATTGCGAGTGAGACTTTTGGAAAAATTGTTTCAAGCACGTGCTTCAAGACGGCCAATCCGCAATAATAGTTCCAAACAAGTCATTGATCGAACCGAAAAAGTGCGTAAAAATTACATTTTTACTGTATATATAAAACTAGGGTAAATATGTAATTTTTTTAAAAATATTTCCATAAGTAGAGCAACTATCGACTTTAATTTATTAATTTAAAGGGTACCTCTTTCCTTCATCCATTTTTTCAGAACAACATATAGAATACCTCCAGAGCCAGAAAATATCTTGACTGATAAGCATTTTTTAAAATTTTTAACTACGATACAAAAATGAGGAAATCGTATTATGATGCGCATAGATCTATTAAAAGTCTGTCCTGCTTTGTTTAATTTATTAACTGATAAAGTCACTATTATAATTTAAAGTTTTCCTACTACCGGACATTTTTTTAAGACATAGAATTTAAACTAAATTCTAGATGGTTTTTCAAAGTACAATTAGGCATCTTTAAATATAAAAAATAAATTGACATTTAAATGTAATTTTTGTACATTTAAGCAGAAAGGTACATTATGAACATGATTTCAACAACAGAAGCAAGAGCACATTTTTCAGAACTTCTCAACAAAGTTGCTTTCGGCAAAATAAGAATTCAACTAGAACGTCAAGGTAAACCTTTGGCAGCTATAATATCATTAGAAGACCTTTATTTGCTTGAAAAATTGGAGGATGAATTTGATATTTTAGAAGCTGACAAGGCCATGAAAGAGGCCAAAAAAAAAGGTACAAAACCTTTCAAACAATTGAAAAAAGAACTTGGTTTATAGGTCTTTGAGATGACGCAATATCATGCTGAATTTACGCCAAAGGCAGAAAAGTTTTTGAGTAAAATCAAAGACTCAATTTTACTGAAGCGCATTTTCAAAAAAATAGAATTATTAGAAAGCAATCCAAGAACGAAAGATGCTGAACGAATACAGGGGTCGCATTATTTCAGAGTTAGAGTTAGTGATTATAGAATCATTTATACAATAAATGATGAAATCTATCGTGTGACAATAGTCATGATTGGACATCGTCGCGATATTTATGAAAAATTCAATTAGATCTCTAGCAACTGCTCTTTTAAATCTGCGGTACTGCTTCCAATAATTTCTTTGTATAGGGATCTTTTGGATCTTTATAAATTGATTCAGCACTGGCTTGTTCTACAATTTTACCTCCTGTCATCACTAGAACTTCATCACTTATATGTTCAATGACGGCTAGGTCGTGGGCTATAAATAAATAAGTTAATCCCAATTCTTCTTGAAGGTCTTGTAACAAGTTTACTATTTGGGCCTGTACGGACACGTCTAAGGCGCTTACGGGTTCATCGCAAATTAGAAATTCTGGTTCGACTGCCAATGCACGCGCAATTCCAATTCGCTGACGTTGGCCTCCGCTTAATTCGTGTGGGTATCGGTTAATAAAATGGTCATCCAATTTAACCATTTCAAGCAATTCCATCACCCTATCCTTTTTGCGCATTCTATTTAGTTTAGGAAAATGAATCTCTAATGGCTCGGCAATAATTTCAAATAACGTCATTCTAGGATTCAAAGAATTGAATGGATCTTGAAATATCATCTGAATTTTTTTCCTATAAGGGAAAAATGCTTGCTCGCTGAGTGTCGTTAAATCAACCCCATCATAATAAATGTTTCCAAAGCTAACAGCTACCAATCTCACAAGGGATCTGCCAATGGTTGTCTTACCACTTCCACTTTCTCCTACTAATCCTACTGTTGTTCCGCGGTTAACTTTAAAAGAAACCTTATTCACTGCTTTAAGAACACGTCTTTTTTTTCTAAATATTCCATCTGATAAGGGAAAATGAACTTCTAAATCTTTTAC
>JABDAI010000064.1 GCA_013289195.1 Verrucomicrobiota bacterium | reverse complement strand
AATTTGCATGTCCTTGTACGGCAATCAAATCAAATTCTAATAATTTTGTAATTGCATTATCGACTGAAACACCGCGCACTAATTCCATCTCTGCTCTTGTAATTGGCTGTCTATAAGCAACTAAAGCCAATGTTTCTAAAAGTGCTGAACTTAGTTTTAATGGTTTATCCTCTTTGCGATGAAGTCTTATCCAAATATTATAATCTGCAGATATAACTAGTCGATATCCTTCGACTTCTTGAATTATGCGATAGACATCGTTAGTAGCTTCAAGTTCTTGATTCAATTCTTCAATGGCAACACGAACTTGTGCGGTTGTAACAAACTCTGGAATTCTGAGAGCTTCTTCCAATTGAAGACGTTCTTCATCTTCATCTGCTTTTTGGAGTTCTTCCTGAGTTTTTTGACGGTATGCCTTAAAAAGGCTTTGAATATCCCCAATAGAGAGAGTCTCAGAAGTTGACAATAATAGGGCCTTTATAATTTTTTTTAACATTGCAATCAGAATTATATTTGTATTTTATTGTTAGTCAATGACATGCATTTTAGATTTGTCAAGGTTTTTAATAATTTTTAATATGCTTTCTAGCTGAAATTAGCATCATTGTAATAATTAAAGTATTAATTTTCTATAAATTATTTTGTATTTTTTTGCTGATTTTAAATCTTAGTTGAAGTGAATTCCTTCGAGATGCGGAAGTTACTTGGAGGTAATGAGAATTTTGATTCTTCGCTGACAGTCCCAATATCAATGCTACTTATGACTAATATCCTAAGACAGTGATATCCGAATGATGGCTGACTGATCCATTACCGATCATATGGCATAGTAAAATTAGCTGATCTATCAATTTTTTCCGAAAAATTAACGCAGAAGATTTTAAAGGATTGAAAATTGAAAAATAACTATTGAAAAACGCGTAACCATCTGTAGAGTTTACATAGGATTTAGTGGGGGGAGTAGCTCAGTGGATAGAGCAGCGGTCTTCTAAACCGAAGGTCGAGAGTTCGAATCTCTCCTTCCCCGCCATTTGTTTTTAGTGATTATCCTTTTTGGTTAGGATTGTTTTTTATCGTAAAATTGACTTTTTTGTCGTTCAATTAATCGATGAATATTACTCGAAAGATTTTTTTAACAAGATCACATTTATTACCATGGGTTTTGGCCGCACGACCAAAAACACTGTATGCGGGTATAGCACCTGTAATTTTGGGATCTGCTTTAGCACTGCAAGCCGGATCTTTTCAGCTAATTCCTGCAATTTTATGCTTGTTATTTTCTTTTTTTGTACAGATTGGATGTAATTATGCAAATGATTATTATGATTTCGTTAATGGTGTTGATACGAAAGAGCGCATTGGTTTTAAAAGAATGGTCAGCTCCGGTGTAATTGAGCCAAAGTCCATGAAATTAGCGACTTTTTTGGTTTTACTAGCGGCATTTTTTATTGGATTTGGCTTAATCCGTTATGGGGGTTGGGAATTATTATTAGTTGCTGGGATGAGTATCGCCTGCGCAATTGCCTATACTGGAGGACCATTTCCATTAGGTTATTATGGGCTGGGCGATATTTTTGTTTTTATATTTTATGGATTGATAGCAGTGATGTTCACTTTTTATGTGCAAGCGAATCATTTTTCAATGAGTGCTTTTTGGGTCGCAGTAGGTTGCGGGTGCTTAGCTGCAAATATTCGTTTGGTTAACGATGTTCGCGATAAAGAAACGGATTCTAAGGCAGGAAAGAAAACGTCGGTTGTTCGATTTGGATATAAATTTTGTTACATGCAATATAGTACAAGTACATTTATTGCATGCTGCTTAGTTCCATTAATCTTAGTGACAAAATTCAGCTTTAATATGTGGATATTTTTGCCTACATTATTGATTGTAATGTATATTCGCATAATAGTTAACCTTATAAATGCGAAAACAAACACAAGAATGGGAGAGAGTTATAATACTTTGCTCGCCCAGTCAGCAAAAATGCTTTTTTTATACGCAGTTCTACTATCGGTAGGTATTTTTCTTAATTAATAAATTAGATATGGGCGGCTAGTTTACCTTTAATATCAGCTTTATTGGCGAGGCCTACAATTTGTTCGACGGGTTTGCCATTTTTAAAGATAATCATCGTAGGAATAGCGCGAATATTGAATTTGGCAGCAATATCCGTATGATTATCTACATCTACTTTGCCAATTTGAATAGTATTTTCCATTTCATCAGCAAGTTCATCAAGAATCGGTGCAATCGCCTTGCAAGGGCCGCACCAGGGAGCCCAAAAGTCAACGAGGACTGGTTTATTATTCTGAATCGTTAATTCGAAATTCGATCCATCTAAATTTAATATTTTATCTGAAGCCATTGGTAATCAATAGGTTGATTTTTGTTAAACTTAAGTTCGGTATGAAAAATAAATCCATTTCGAGAAGCAAATTTTGGGGAATTTTCTGGAAACATCGTGGATATTATTCGAAAATTCTCTAAAATTTGAGCTCAAAAGGATTTGCTTTTCATTTCCTTTTTAACCCGAACTTGAGGTTTTTAAGGCTTAATGGTTGCAAATTACTATGAAAAGGTCAAGGAAAGAGTGTTTATTTAATCAAAATTTGACATCTTTGATTGGCCGTAGTAGATTTTGATTAAATTAGTAGAAGAGTTTCGTTCAAACAAAAAAAAGGAAAGGTTATCATGAAATTTACAGAATGGATTAAAAAGTTGTTTCACTGTGAAAAGAAGGAAAAAGAGCTTTCAAAAGCTGAGGAAGTAAGAGATCTCATCAAAAAAACCATCGCGGAAGAGGACAGGCACCTTTTCAAACATTTTTGCCATGAAGATTTAAGAAAATTGCTTGAGCTTAAAGAAGGCCATGAACTGAGAGAACAAAGTGTCGAAGATATTTTAGACCATATGGATAGAGCGTTAACAAAAACGGCCATTACAAATCATGAAAAAGAATTTTGCGGGGAAGTTATTTTAAAGATGTTTCTTGCAACGAATGATCGTAGTAAATTGTTTGAGAGAATTGAAAAACATATTGGTAGCGAACACTTTATTACGGATTTGGTAAAACATAATAAAGAACTGGAATCAATCATTAGTGCTTTGAAATAAAATTTATCCTTGAATTTGGATAAAAAGAAATAAATCTACGGTTTAAAACCTCAGTTTAAAAGTTTTCAATAATTTTATTAATAATCTCAATGAGTTCATCAGGCTCTATGGATTCGATGCGTTTTCCGGTTTGCTTAAAATTTTCAAAAACTTTAAGGCATGCTAATGTGAGAACTTCATGAGATTCCTGAGATCCTCCAACTACTAGAAATTGCTCGACTTGAGTGACCCGTTTGTGGCCATCATCGTTATCGATGCAAATGCCGATCATATGATTGAAAGAAGTAGTTAGTTTTAAGCGATTTTTCATGTGCAATATTAATAATTGCGAGAAAGTGAAAATATTACAAGTTAAAATCGCAATTTTAGATAGGGACGCCAGACAATAGCCTTAAAATTTAAAAGATACAACTGGAGGTTATTAGTGAAACATAAAATATTATATTGGACTTTATCTGGGGAGTCTTATGACCTTTTATTTTCTACGATATCAAATTTATTGCACAAAGTAATCTTTTAATGAATATTTTCCTGCATGAGATTATTCCACGAAGTGGGTTCTTGAATTTGAGAACCTTCACCCATTTTGCCTTTAGTAAAGCTTATCAGATTATCAAGAGACTCGGGCAATTTAAGACTAGAATTTTTTCCCATATCGCCAAGAGTGAAGAATATAAGTTGATCTAGTGTATTTGGAAATTCAAGAGCGACGTTATCACCAATTTCTTTTATTGTACAAATTCTAAGATTATTAAGCATCGATGGTAACCTAATAATACTATTATAACCTATAGAGCCAAGCATCAGTGCAGTAAGGTTATTAAGTGAATAGGGTAGTATCAATTCTGCTTGTACCCATTTTCCCTCTTTTCCCCTGCCGCTCCCGCCCTGATTACTAATCTCTCCAATAAGAAGTGACGTAAGATTCTTAAGCTCAGGTAGTATAATTTTAGCACCACAAATTTCTTCAATAGCCAGTGTAGTTAGACTGTTAAGCGAACTTGATAATTCCAGAGTACTTTTTGCGTATATTGCTCCAATATTGAGAATTTCTAAGTTAGTGAGCTCATCTGTAATTTCAAGTGTATGATCACAAATGTAATCTATATGGAACGTTTTAAGGTTATGGAATGAACTTGATAATTTTAAATCGGAGTCAAGTTCCTCAATTGAAAACGTCGTAAGATTATTCAATGATTCAGGCAAGGGCCAAGTTCTATTGATCGAAAATGTTTTAAGATTATTAAGTGTATTCGGTAGATTCAATATTTCTCGTTTATCTTTGGCCTTATAATCACTCAGTAAAATCTCCTCATCATCACCTAGGGAAATCGAAAGATCAGTAAGACTATCAAGCGAATTTGGTAATTGTATTGCCCCGGAATTAATATCTATACGTAAATTTGTAAGATTATTGAGCACATCTGGTAACTTAATCTTAACAAGCGAAATCCGTTGCATGTCGAGTGTAATAAGATTATTAAGTGAAACCGGCAAAGAAAGAGATGAATTTTCAATACTTCCAGTGATTAATGTAGTCAGAGAATCAAGTGCCTGGGGTAATACTACAGTAGACTGTTTAACGTCTCCAATAGTAAGTGAAGAGATATTAGGCAACTGAGCTAATAGTTTGAACATTGTTTTTGTTTCAATATCTCCTATCGAAAAAGTTGTAAGATTTTTAGCTGAACCATAGATTGTAAGAGCATTACCTTCTTTAATATTTCCAAATCGTAAGGTTGTGTTTCGATTGAATGATTCTGGTAATGTGAATATGGAACTTTCTATAATATCTCCAAGAATAATTGTTTTTAACTTCGCAATAAAATTCCCATTGTATGAAAAACATATCAAAAGCAGTGTATTTATTAGTCCAGCAGTAATTGTGTTAATAGGAAGTTCTTTGAAATCGAAAACTTCAATATTATCAATAAATTTTTTATTGGCTGGGTCTAAAAGAAATGTTTGTAATGAAGCTAATTCTTTTTGATCTTTAATTTTCACAATACAGTTCATTGCATAATTTTGAAAAAAATTAAATTGTTCTTGTATGGATGGATCGATGATCGGGTATATTTTGTCAAAATGAAAAGAAGTGATCGCAGTGGCTAAAGGAGAAGGGAGGCCTAATAAAAATGTAGGTGAAAGAATGTGATAAAATCCTTTCGAAACTAACCGAAGTAAAAGAATTCTTTTTAAGTCGCAATAAAATAAAATAGGTGAAATTAGTTTATATGAAACTAGTTTGTCAAAGTCTTCAGCTTTTCTTTTAAAAAGTGATTCTACTGTATTTTTGACTTCTGCTTCCAAATCATATGTTTTTCTAGCATCAGAAACCGGATTACTAATGAGAGTTGGTTTATTTTCTGGAGAAATTGTCGGATTTGG
>JABDAI010000063.1 GCA_013289195.1 Verrucomicrobiota bacterium | reverse complement strand
ATTCTCAAGAGCTCTGAATAAAAACGCCAAATAAAGCTCGTGTGCACCACTACTATTTAAGCTGTCAAATCCCCCACATTTAGAAAGCCCTTCTTTTACGTAATCATAAATTAATGAGAACTGTCCTGTTAAAGAAAGTGACCATGCTAGGGAACAAAGCCAGTCTATGCCAAATGTCTCAAACTTTCGTTCACAAAGAGTAGTGCGAATTTTAGTTAAGAGGTTATCTGTCAAAACATTCATAAACCCAGCTTTTACTATAGAAGCATGTAAACTAATAAGGGAATCTGAATTAAAATCGTCAAGACTATCACGAGTTACGAGTGCTTGAAAAATATGCTCAAGCGCACTCACAGCTAATGGGATATGAGATTCTAAATTCTTCTTCTGAGTATAATTTATTACTTTCACCGCATCTCTCGCTATAATTGAAGGGCTACAGAAACCAAAATTTTCCAATTTGATTTGTGTTGTAATTATCTTAAAAACACGATCAATGCCATCCAACATATGCATAGTCAGAGCTCCTTCTTTCTTGTTCTTTGACTTAGCATTGAGTGTAAGTTCCAATATTTTCCAAAAATTATTGAGTATTTCGGCGCAAGTCCAGTCACTAAAGCATTCACTATATAAAAACAGTTTATCTTTAAACACAATGAGCTCTTCTTGAACTCTTTCGTCACGAAATTTGATATATAAATTTATCAAGTGTGAAAAATAGGTACAAGCATGAATGGAGTTAAAATAAGGTTTGTTTTTTTGGGCCTCATATAGATTTTTTAGTTCTTCGAATGTTTCACACTTCTTGAATAAACTTTTAAGATACTTAGGATTTATATCTCTTTCAAAACTTCTATTTTGATTAATAAGGGTTCGTTCAGTGAGGGTTATCGGCTGATTAATTTCATGATATAAATTTCTTCCATTATTTCCTCTTGGAAGCACTTCTCCCTCTGTTACATTAGCAGTATTTTCCCTCAAGGATCTTTCATTGGCTTTTCCTTTTATACCTTGAAAATTAGTGGGTATTCCTTGTTTTTCTTTATTATTACTAGATTTATTAATATTCATATTTTTATTTAATTTTACGCATATATTTTTTTATAATTCTACAAATTATTATTTATAATGAATAAAATAATTTATATGTCAACATTAAAATTAAAATAATATAAATTTATACAAAATTAAATGAAATTACTGTAATAATAAAAAATAAATAAATTTAATTTATTATTTTTTAATTTTATTTTCAGACTAAAAACGCAGGTATACTACAAGTATATTACAAATTAATTAAATATCGAAAGCGTAATTTACAATGAATTAAACATTTAAAATGCATCCCATACTATGTAGACTATTATTAATATATTGTTTTTAAATAAATCAAAAATAGTCTAATTATAAATTATTTCTGTGAAATCTTCATTAACTCTTTATCTCTAACGACAATCAATAGCGTAATAACAGCAATTAAAAAGCTGCCTGATACAATAATTCCAATATTACGGAAGGATCCCGTGTAGAAATATCCAGCGAGCTCAAGGCCCAAAGCAGAAAAAATAAGACGCGATCCCTGGATTAGTCCTGCTATTCGTCCTTTTATCTTTGGTATCAAGTGCAAGCATAGCGGGTAAATCATCATACAGGGGATAATCGTACCTATAATATAAGGAAGCATTGAAAGTGTGATTAATAGTGGATCATGACTATCTAGAAAAGCTACTAAGGCAATACTTATGAAGCCGATAATGCAGATTAAGCCGGCTCGATGCAACATTTTCGCTTGGTCATATTTTTTAATAAAGAAACCGGCAATGACACACCCAAGTGCAAATACCAAGGCCAATGATCCTTGATAATAACCAAATTGAGAAAGGCTGACTCCTAAATCTTCTATGTACAATAAAGGAGACATTCCAACGAAGACCCAGTAGGGAACACACATAAAGACAAACGTCACAATTAAAAGTATCAGAGGTTTTGATCGGAATATAGGAATATACTCACGCAGCGAAAGTGTTTCTTTATGCTCGGGAAGTTTGTAGTTGGGAATAAAGACTAAAGTCATGACTAAAACTACTACCCCAGCAAGCAAAAGCACCATGAAATTACCCTGCCAATGAAAATAGAGCGTTATATAACTTCCAACAATAGGAGCCGCTGCAATAGAGGTATTTACTATGCCATTTAACATGGCCATTAAAAATTGTTGTTGCTTTAAGGAATAAGAATCTGCAATAATTAAAAAACAAAGAGTCGCCGGAGCCGCTGCGCCTATACCTTGCAAAAATCGGCCTGTTAAGAGAAACCGATAGGATATTGCCCATAAACAGAGTATACTCCCAATAATAAATATTATAAGGCCAAGTAGTATAATTGGCTTTCGTCCATAGCGGTCCGCAAGAGCTCCTACAAATAGAAGACTTAGACAAAATCCAATAAAATTAATTGATAGTAATGATTCTACTTGAACTATCGACAGTGCAAATAGACTTTGGAGTTCAGGAAAGCTTGGCACAAACAAATCGACTTCCGATCCTCCTAAAATATCCATGAGGATGACAGTGACTAAGATCATAGCCTTGGAAAACTTTTGTTTCCTCGATTTTAAATCAGTCATTGAATACTATTCCTAGAACTCCTAAAATAATGTAGGTAACGTAGGCTCAATTTTGACATCCATGTAATTCAAGATCTCTTCAGGAGATGCAGTTGCAGTACCTACTTTACTAATAACTACTCCAGCAGCAAGATTCGCAAAATGAGCAGCATCTACAAAAGAGCTCCCACTAGCCAATGCCGCAGTGAGTGCAGCTATCACCGTATCACCAGCTCCAGATACATCAAAAATTTGCTTGGCGACTGTTGGAATACATTTTATTGCATTCCCTTCTTTGCTTAAAAGCATACCATCACTACCCAGGGTTATTACCAAATGCTTAGGTTTATAACGTTGCCATAAAATTTGACATATTTCTTCAGCTGGAAATGGATCATGTGGCTCCAATTCTAAACGCGCCAAAGCTATTGCCTCAGCACGATTTGGTGTCATCAAATCAAGTCCTGAAAACTGAATCAATCTACGAGGCTTAGGATCCATACTAAGAAAAATGTCTCTCCCTTCAGTTACCTTCTGAATACGTTCCACTAAACTCGTTGTAACAATACCTTTTGAATAATCGGAAAAAATCACCGCATCCACATTCTTCAATTTCTCTTGTACAATACCCCAAATACTATCGTCGTCCTCTAAAGAATAAGATGTAGGACTGAGTTCCCGATCAAGACGGCATAACTGCTGGTTCCTGACCACTACTCGGGTCTTCAAAATCGTCGGAGCCTCATTTCGTGCAAATCGTGAATCGTAAGAAACCCCCGCAGCATGAATTGCCGTACATAATTGTGCTCCGGCATCATCATTGGCGGTACGACCACATAAAATAGCCTTCCCTCCCAAACTCGCAATATTCAAAGCCACATTTGCAGCCCCTCCAGGAACATAACTATCTTTGCAAACATCAATAACAGGCACAGGCGCTTCTGGTGAAATGCGCTTTGCATCTCCCCAAATATAATGATCTAACATAATGTCCCCTATCACTGCTATTCGCAGCCCCTTCAAATTGGTAATTACATGTTCCATTTTAAAAAATATATATATAAATCAATCTATTTGCCAAGCATAATGATAGTTCGACAGCATTTCATATCCATTCCTTTTAACTTGAACAACATCCTCAATGCGGCATCCCCCTACTCCAGGATAATATAAACCAGGCTCAACTGTCACAACCGTATCTAACTTTAATCCTTCTTTATTCGATGCATTCACTCTCGGCGCTTCATGAACATCAAGCCCTAATCCATGACCCGTACCATGGAAAAACCCTTCGTAGTGATTATTCACTTTCTTTGTTATAAAACCCGATTTAATAAAATAATCCACTACAATGCCATGGATTTCTGCTCCGGTAATCCCTTCTTTGACCTTACTTAGGGCTTTTTTTTGTGCTTCTTGAACAGTAGAAACTAATTTCTCTTGTGCTTCTGTTGCTTTGCCTCTTAAAAAAGTCCGCGTCATATCGCCATGATATCCCGAAGTTGTAAGGCGGGGAAATACGTCAACAATGATTAATTCATTAGGTCGCAAAGGACCTGAACCAATACAATGAGGATCACAAGCCTGACCACCCCCAGCAACTATCGTATTGTGGGGAATTGCGCCCGCTTGTAAACAAGCTATATCCACTAACCCTCTAAGACGCTGCGAACTTAATACTTTCCCATCAAGATAAAGTTGATTTCCTTTAATGATTGTATGACGCAAAGCCTCTTCAGCGGCTCTTATTCCGACAGCGCTTGCTGCATTTCCCTGTTTAAGTTCCAAAACTTCGGCTTTACTTTTAATTTCCCTTTCTGGAAAGAAAGGACCTTTAATTACTTGGATATGTAAGCGCGCTTTTTTTAAATCAAATGCTAATCCTACTGGGAAATTTTCTGCTACCAGAAAATTATTGATATTATATTCTTTAGCTAGAACTCTTATGATTTCAGTTGGACCCACTCCTTTTTTGCGAAATAACTCTTTAGCTTTTTCTTGATATTCTTCTAAGGATAATACCAAATCCAATTTAGATTCTTTAACCATTCGACCATATTCTAAAGCACCAAACACACCTAATCTCTTCCCTCCTACTTCCAATGCAATAAATGCATCCGGGACAAAGACTTTTGAAAAATATAAAATATCCGCATTATACTCAGAACTTCCGTAAAGTAAACGTGCAGATTGTGCTGTGGCTTGCTTATTCATTTTGTTCTAGTAAGGATGTTATTTTAATAAAGATTTACCAGTCATTTCTTTTGGTTGAGGCAAATGCATCAATTGTAAAATTGTCGGAGCAATATCTGCCAATCTACCAATAGACTTCAGTTTCAAATTTTGACATCCTTTGCCGTAAATAACCAGTTCCACAGGATTCAGGCTATGCTGAGTATATGGTACATTGGCGATGGGATCCCACATCTGGTCAGCATTACCATGATCAGCCGTAATCACTGCAATCCCATTCACTTCATCAATAGCCTTAAGAAGCACCCCAATACATTTATCTACAACTTCTACCGCTTCAATTGCTGCTTTCAAAGATCCTGTATGGCCTACCATATCTGCATTTGCAAAATTGACTACCAGTAAACCATATTTTTTAGATAAAATTGCCTTTCTCACGGCCTCACAAACACCCTCAGCACTCATCTGAGGTTTCAAATCATAAGTTGCAATATCTCTAGGACTGGGTATCAACTCCCAGTCTTCACCAGGAAAAGGTTCTTCGCGATAGTCATTAAAAAAGAAAGTCACATGCGGATACTTTTCAGTTTCTGCACAGCGAAATTGTCTTATGTGTGCTTCACTGACAATTTGCCCTAGTATGTTAAGCATCTTTTCAGGTCGTTTAAAAATTACATTTGGGCAAAGTCCTGTTTGATAATCTGTCAATGTAACAAAGAAGAGATCTTTTGTAGGCCCTCGATTGAATTGAGTAAAATGTTCATCAATAAAAGCATGAGTCAGTTCTCTTGGGCGG
>JABDAI010000062.1 GCA_013289195.1 Verrucomicrobiota bacterium | reverse complement strand
AGCTAGTAGAAAAGTTGATTCATGAAGTGGATCACATATTGCTGAATGTTGATGATAGTCCTGCAAATTGGGAAAAAGCGAAAAAATGGATACATCATGCAGAAGTGATAGTTACTGAGGCGAAAAAATCAAATTTGTCTTTTTCAGAGCAAGAAGAGCTAATATCAAAGATAGGATCTTACAATTATGAGGTAAAAAATAACTACCAAGAAGCAATCAATTATTGGCAACAATTGTTAGATTATCAAAAGAATATTAACCCACCAGGCAATAATGCAAATGTTGCAAGTTTATACAATAAAATAGGGTGGGCTTATCGACGCTTAGAAGGGGAAAAAAATCTTAAAAAAGCATTAAGTTATTTAGAACAAGCCCTAGAAATAAATCAAGCTATTTTTCCTCCAAATTATGCAGAGATAGCTTCTGCATTAAACCGTATAGGATCGATATATGTAGCATTAGGAGGAGAAGCGCATTTAAGAAAAGGATTCAATTATAAACAAGAGGCTCTTAAAATGAGACAAGCGATTTTTTCTGGAAATGATGCTGTTATAGCAAATGCATTAAATAGTATGGGACATATTTATGAATTATTGGGTGGGGAAGAAAATTTAAATAAAGGATTAAAATACGAAAAAAAAGCACTGAGAATGAGAGAAGCTCTTTTGAATGAAAAGCACCTAGCGATTTCATTAAATCGTATAGGATCTACCTATTTAGAATTAGGTGGAGCTGAAAATATACAAAAAGGATTAAGCTATTCAGAAGACGCTCTAAGAATAAGGGAAAAAATTTTCCCAGACAATCATTCAGATTTAGCAATTTCATTGGACCAGGTGGGATGGACTTATATTCAACTGCAAGGGAAAGAAAATATACAAAAAGGATTGAATTCGCTAGAAGAAGCTTTAGAAATGCGAAAAATCATTTTTGTTGGAGCGCATCCAGATGTAGCGACTTCATTAAATCATATAGGTAATGCTTATATAAAATTGGGAGGGAAGGAAAATATACTAAAAGGTTTGCAGTCTCAAGAAGAGGCTTTGAAAATAAGGCGAATTCTTTTTTTAGTAACAACATAGATGTCGCTCATTCTTTGCAAGAAATAGGTCAAATTTATCAAATCTTAGGAGATGAAAGTAAAAATCTAGAATATATGAAACAAGCTTATGGTATTCGGTTAGCTCTGTTTGATGAAAACCATGACAAAACAAAGTCAACAAAATCAAAAATAGAATTACTACAACCTAATTTTTTTGCAAATCAAGTACAAATCCTAAAAGAACAAGATTATTTAGGTGGCAATAAAGTAGGGTCTGAATATAGATGGATTGTTACTTCTCGAGGAGAAAGTACAAATAATTTAATAACATTAAAACAAAAAATTCAAAAAGATGTTTTAAATAATGTAGTGGAGTCAGTAGATAACTATGGATGGACTAATGCTGGTTGGCTTTACTCAGATTGGGGAGTCAAAGGTTATCTAGAAGAAAGTTATCTTAAAAAAGCATTGGAAGAATTAGGAAGTGAAAATGAAAATATAGAAACTGCGCAAATGTTATGCTTTGAATCAATGAATTTGGGAATAATGAAATCTGCGAAAAAACCTTATTTCGTCATGCAAGAATTCACTCGCAATAATCCAGAACTAATAAAAAAAATAGCGAAACAACATCCAGAATTTTTTGTAGATGGCTCTATAGTGGAGGCTTGTGTTAGAGCTATGCCAGATGATGATATATTTCAGCGGCATATATTTGAGCATGTTAAATATATGGGGATGGAAGAAAGAAAAGCGCAAAAAGAAGCTGCTTAATTTGATCTGCATTTAGGCTAGAATCATCAGTTCGAAGTTTTGTGACAAAAACTAGACATAAAATTTGTTGTAAGTTGTTCTTTATTATGCACCTAATGCATTTCAAACCTATCTCATTCTCATTTTTTAATACGCTTCCTGAGGATACACAAAACAAAGGCTGAGACCTCTGCACAACCTTCTTGATTTTTCGGACAATACATATAAATTGTCATAATGAGTTTATTTGTATTATGGGCCGAAGAACGACTAGGAAAAGAGAATAAATTAATAAAGATTGGTCAAATGATCGATTGGAAACGCTTTGAAAAATATTTCAAAGGATTTTATAAAAATGACATAGAAGACAAAGGAGGTAAAAGACCTTATGATCTTATAAAGATGTTTAAAGCAATATTGCTGGGTGAACGGTATAGTTTAAGCGATCCTGGTTTAGAAGAAAGCCTAAGCTGTGTGATTCATAGACATCGTTTCAAAAAATCTGTATGATTTTATTGAAATATGGAACCAAAAATAAAAGCAAGATTACAATGGGTAGAATTGTATAATAAGACAAAAGATGCAGGTTATACATGCCGTAGATGTGGAATATCGTATCCGACCTTGCGAAAATGGTATAAACGCTATAAAGAAAAGGGCATTGAAGGTTTGGGTGAGCATAGTAGAAAACCTCACAATTCACCGATTAGGAAGGTAAATGATCAGATTACGGCAGCCGTATTGAACCTCAGAAATAAGCGAAATTTTGGAGCGAGGCGTATTCAATCAGAATTGATTAGAGAAAATGCTAATTGGCATCTTAGTTTAGCTACTATTCACAAAATACTTATTAATAATGACAGCAAACCGATAGTAAAACTCCAACGAAAAAAGAAATTTAATCGTTATCAGCGTCCAATACCCGGTGAGCGAATACAAATAGACACTTGTAAGATAGCTCCCGGAATATATCAATATACAGCTGTAGATGATTGTTCTAGGTGGCGCGTTTTAGAAATCTATAGACGCCGCACAGGAGCAAATACGCTTGATTTTATAGACCATCTGATTGAGGAATTTCCTTTTCCTATACAGCGTATTCAATCGGATAGAGGAAGAGAGTTTTTTGCAATAGCAGTCCAAAAAAAACTAATGAAGTACAGTATAAAATTTAGGCCCATAAAGCCTGCATCCCCTCATTTGAATGGTAAAGTAGAGCGTTCACAAAAAACTGATATTCAAGAATTTTACGCTACAGTTGATTTATCAAATTTTGATAACTTAAAGGATCTTTTAAAGGAATGGCAATTTTACTATAATTATCAAAGGCTTCATGGGTCACTTGCTGGTAAAACACCCGCTCAATATAGCAGTGAACTTAGTAATAAGACCCCTTTCTGGGATGAAGTAATAGATGCCTATGATCCCAAAAATGAACATTTACAAGAAGCTAATTACCGAATAGAAATGGCATTACGAAAATTGAAACGATGTCTATGAATCACACATCTTACAGTTTTTCACAGGTGCAACAGAATTCATAATAATTTATTTTTGATTTAGCTCAGTTCACACCATCCTAACAATACTGAATGCGTACCTGAAGCAGTACTACAAGCTAAATCTACAAATTCATCACTATTAAAATCTACCCATGATAGCTGATGCTGTCCTCCATTGATACATAATGGCTCAGAAGGATGCTTTGGTAGACTTACTGTTTTGAAATCAAACGCTCGTCCGGTTGATAATAAAGCATAGTAATCCGGTTTCATATAACAAATCAAATCTGCTTTGTTATCTCCATTAAGATCTATCCATGCTGTATTTTCTTTGGTACAACTTTTTGAAGATTCAGCAATATCACCTAATATTTGTACTTTGCCTTGTGTATCTGCATTTGGAGATCTTAAAGCACCGTCTTTCGATAATAATACATAATATTCTCCACCTTGACCGCGACAAGTGAAATCCGCAGTACCATCTCCATTAAAATCTATCCATTCCATGCCTTTAGGATCACAAGCAGGAGACGTTAAAGTCGATTGCTTAGGTGATTGAAGAGCAGTGCCAGTCGATAGAAGCACATGATGTTTGCCAGCTTCGATATCAGAACAAATGAAATCTACTTTACCATCTCCATTAAAATCTGCAAATTTTAATTCACCAGCTATTTTACTAGGAGTCTTAGTACAGGTACTCTTAGCATCACATACATTGTCCTTTTTTGTGCACCAGTTCTCAAGAGGCTTCTTTGGATTTTCGATATTATATAATATTCCTCCAGGATATTGATTTGCTGATTTTAGTGCAGTACCTGTTGATAAAAATACATAATGTCTACCAACTGTAGTATCAGAACAGATTAAATCCATTTTTCCATCTCCATTAAAATCTATCCAATTTAATTCCTTGTCTGGTTTGCTTGGACAAACATTATTCAAAGCTTGTTCTTCTTTTCCTTCTATCTGCAACTTTAACTCTCCCTTTGGATCTGAATTGGGTGATTTTACAACCGTACCATCCGATAGTAATATAGAATGTTTGCCATTTGCACTATCACAGGCTAAATCCATTTTTCCATCTCCATTAAAATCTACCCATTGCACATATTCATTCTTTGACTTGGTACACCAATCTGTAACGATGTTATTTAGACCGCCAGGTAATCGATTGAAAGCTAAACCTGTCGATAACAATACAGCATGAGTGCCGGCTTTATTGGAACATGTCAGATCAATCTTACCATCTCCATTAAAGTCTACCCATGTTGATGGTTGGTTAAGACAATAACCTTGAAGAGGCTCTTGTTTTCCTTCCATACCTAACTTGCTAGACCCACCAGTACCAATAAGCTTAAGTTCATAATGTAAGTCCTTTCCTTCTGCTTTTATCCACCAGTGATTTAATTCTCCAGCTAAACGCAATATTATATCCGTGCTAATTTTTCCCTGACTTTGTAAAAAATCATGGTTATGGTGTTTAGTAATGCTATGACTTGAGAAAAATAATTCTGCTAATTCCTTAAGTTTTGTATTACCGTCACATTTTATCTTTGCCATTAATGTTTCTTGCATTTTATCTGCCTCAAGCACAAATTTATGCTCCTTGCTATTACTCTTTAACGCTATTTGATAAGGGGTAGTAGCTGGCTTAACGTGATAATGACCCTCAACTGTTAATTTAAATGATGCATCAGGATCCTGATTCGTATCGTTATCAATTACTTTCATTGTAATGAAATATTCTTTAAGATCCAACGTACCTTGAATAAAGTCGTCTAATACATTCAAAACGGTCCCTATAGTGTATTCATCTATATATTGCTTAATAAAAGAACTCACTAAAGGAATACCCGTAGCCCAATTTACGATTTTTGTAAAAACACTTTTTGATGAAGTATCAGGCTCATATTTTAAATGAGGCCAATCAAAAACTTCTTTGTATATCAAGGGACTGCCAGTTTTAGCATCAAAAGTTTCAATAATTTTAGTCAGTGAATGTGTTTCTATGCTGTATAACGCTCTTATTGTACCTTCTAATTTACTAATACCTAAAGGCTTAACATAGGCATCAATAATTTTTTGTATTTGAGAAGGTTTAATATCAGGAAAAATTCTGTATACATTGCCAACATGCTTATTACAAATATTTACTATATTTGGTTCTGATAAATAAGTTGTTATATCCAACGTCTTAAGATTTATTCCATGGTTACCAATAATATTTGATTCAAATTTCTGAAACATTTCATAAGATCCCGGACTATCAAAAGTAACAGCACGTATATTTTTATAATCAAATTTATAGCAACTAAAATAAACACTATGTTCTGCCAACC
>JABDAI010000061.1 GCA_013289195.1 Verrucomicrobiota bacterium | reverse complement strand
TGAGTAATGCCTGAAGCCTTGATAGAAGTTTGGATCTTTTGAACATCCGCAAGTAGTGCCTGCGCTTGGTTCAATAGATCTGCTTTCCTAGTTTCTAAAGCAGGATCCGTAACAGCAGAAAGTTTATTGATGATATCCTTTTGAAGAGTCTTAATTAAGGTATCTGCGATAGGATTTAAAGTCTTTACATTGTCGCTGGCAACAATATCAAATTGTGCTTTATTTTCTCGAAGGAAGCTTTCAATAGACTTTTTAAGTTCATCGACTTGGTTTTTAGCATGGCTAAGAGTCGCTTTGACGCCTGGCAAGTCAGAAGAAGTATCGATAGTTTTGATAGCATTTTCAAGATCGAGACGAAGCTGTCCTAATTTTTTAACAAGAGAATCTCTCTTAACAAGTAGAGCGGAGTTAGCGAGTTCCAGCTCTTGTGAGATCTTAAGTTGAGGATCTGTGTCAATAGTTTGAATGAGAGCATTCGCTTGCTGTTTTAAGGCACTTCTAGAATCTCTAGTAACCGTATTTTCGTTAACGAGAGCGTCTAGGGTTTCAGTAATCTGAGCTAAGACAGTCATTCTCTTAGATAATTCGTCTTTAATCTGATCGAAGATCGTTTGAGTAATGCCTGGAGCCTTAATAGAAGTTTGGATCTTTTGAACATCCGCAAGTAATGCCTGCGCTTGGTTAAGTAGATCCGTTTTCTTAGTTTCTAAAGCAGGATCCGTAATGGTAGGAAGTTTATTGATGATATCCTTTTGAAGAGTCTTAATTAAGGTATCTGCGATAGGATTTAAAGTCTTTACATTGTCGCTGGCAACAATATCAAATTGTGCTTTATTTTCTCGAAGGAAGCTTTCAATAGACTTTTTAAGTTCATCGACTTGGTTTTTAGCATGGCTAAGAGTCGCTTTGACGCCTGGCAAGTCAGAAGAAGTATCAATAGTTTTGATAGCATTTTCAAGATCGAGACGAAGCTGTCCTAATTTTTTATCAAAAGAATCTTTCTTAACTGCTAAAGCAGAGCTAGCGAATTGAAGATCTTTGGAGATCTTAAGTTGAAGATCATTGTCTATTTGATAGATGAGAGCGTTAGCTTGTTTCATAAGAACTTCTTTAATTAAATCCGAGTTTGTTCTTAAATTATTTAACTTTAATTGAAGTTTACTTAATTCATCATTTGCATCCGAGAGTTCTTTTTTAAATTGTTTCAAATCACTTTCTGTTGGTTCTGAAGAATTGGTAATAGCTGTTTTTAATCCTTGAATGTGATTCATCAGATTCCTTAAATCTTTTTCAAGATTACTTGCATCGCTTGTAAGAGTTGAATCAGTCTTCTTAGGGAATTGATTACTTAAATCATTTTGAATTTCTGTAATGAGTGTATCTGCAAGTTTACTTAAAACTGGTTTCGTGTGCTCTGTTGATGAGTAGTTTTCTTCATATTGTATAGTATGCAATTCGGATTGAATCTTTTTAATAGAAGCATCATATTTTTCTAATTGCTGCTTAGTACTTATGAAACTTTCATTGCTATTAATTCCTGGAATAAGAATAACTAAATTAGATATATTGGATTCTAGAGAAATAATATCTTCATTAATAGCTTTTATTTTATTTGAAGTTTCTGGAATGTAGTTTGTCGTTATATTCTTAGATTCTACTTTTAATTGATCAATCTTTTGTTGCAAATTTTTAGCCAAGTCTAAATAAGCACTTCGATTTTTTTTCAAACTCTCTTCTTCATCCAACTTTTGTTTTTTTGCTAAATCTATTTCAGCTTTAACATCTATTAATAAATAGGAAATAATTTTAGATGTCCACCAAGCACCTATGTTTTTGGTTTCTGGCTTGGAGGTGAGTGTGACTTTATAATAGGGCTCTACATCAATTGTTTCTTTTCCAGATGAAAGGACTTTGTTTAAATTAATATTAGAAGGGAGTTGTACTTCTGTTTCTTCATTAGTGGGTCCGACTTGAAAAAGATGTAGCTTTCCTGAGATCAAATCTTTGCTATCATTATTGATATATCCTTGAAATTGCTTTCCATCTTGGGTTGCTGAAACTTCGTTTTGTATAATGGAATTTTGATTCCCCAGGAGTTTAAGCCTAAATTTCGGTTGATCCCCCTCCATTTTTCCATTTGCTGTTATTTGGCTGGGCTGATCAGATATGTAAATAGGTGTATTTTTTTGAAGAAATACTTCGTTTATTTTAGGATTGATTATAACGTTTTCAAGATTAACGAAGTATGATCCGTTATCATAAGAATATCTCAGAGTCATTTTATAAGGAGCATTCTCCTTCCCGATTGTTTGTGTTCCAATTGTCCGTACTTTGTTGGAAGTAAGGTTAGGAACCATAATTTCTTCATTATTAGAGCCTATTTGGATTAAATGTATTTGTCCTGAAGTGAGCAATGTGTCGCTTCGATTATTATATCCTTGGAATTCATAGTCACCAATTTTTTCTGGGATATTACTTTCTGTGGCTGGATTTTTATTACCAAGGATTTTGATTTTAAATTCTGTAGGTTTTCCATTGATTGTGAATACTCCAGTTTTTGATGAGATATAAACGGGTTCCGTTTTTGCTAAAAATTCATTTTTGAACTTATTCTCAACATTTTTAATCTCAATAGTTAGGTTCGGATTAAAACCATAAGAATTTATATATTCTAAAGTGATTAAATAAGCACCATCTTCAATTGTAGATTCGCCCTGCGTTTGTATATGGTTGATAGTGCCGTTAGGAATAATATTCTTGGTTCCATCGTTACCGATCTTAACCAAATGTATCTTTGGTGAGTTAGGTGTAAGATTAAGTGTTGTTGTGTCGTATCTAATTTCCTTATTATCAGATACTTCGAGTGCAAATTGAGTTAGATCAGATGGGTCTGTTTTGCCATTGACTGTTACACCTTTAGGTTGTGTTGATATTACAATAGGTTCAGAATTTGATACGTTTTCTCCATAAATAATATTATGAAGTCCTACGTTAGCGAATAATGTAACTAATATTAAGAAAAAAGATTTTTTATAATTCATTTGATGTGTAAATTTTTTGAGGTTAAATATACAATTTTTTTTGGTTTTTTTCAAACAAAATTATATATTACTAATAAATAAGGATAGTTATTGTTTGGTTTTATTAAATGTGTTCAAGATTTATGTTTTATAATAGTATAATGTGATATAAAAAAATTTTAATTTTAGATTAACAGTAAGAGAAAGTTCTGGTAGATTTTTCTGTGATTTATTTTTAGAACATATTTGGGTCTGAGAGCATTTCTTCATCTTGATGTACTCCTACACATTCTAGCTGTATTTCCTCACGACTTTTCAATATTTCATTAATAGCAAAAAGAAAAGTGCTAACGCCGATACAAGTCACGATCCCTGCAATGTATGGACTGTTGCTTATGCAAAACCTAGCAATAGTTGAAACTTGATCTTTCGCAAATTCGCTCACGGGAGCAATTGTATCTGGTGCGGCCATTTCTAGCGCATCTATTGCATCCATGATATACCCTCCAAAAAAGCGTGTTACCTCTTTGACGGACGGATGGAAATAGCTTCCGAAATAACCTGCTGCACTGGATAAGACTGATAGTGTTGTTCCTGTGAATGTATTTGTCTTTGCAGCTTCTGCAGCTTGTAATTGATTGAGAAGACTACAATTTTGCGAAAATAGATCCCATTCAATAAGTCTTATTTCTTGTATTTTATTTTCTAGCTCTTCAATTTGCTGTTCTTTTTGTGCAATATTTTTCTTAAGATCCGTTATTTTTTGGTTTAGATCACGAACTGCGTCAGTGTTTTGGTGATCGTTTTCCTTGAGTTGGTCTTCTAAATCTTTCACTTTCCCTTCGAACTGGGCCTTTTCAGCTTCTTGTATACGAAGAAAGGCTTGATGACCTTCTATTTGGAGTCTCAGCTCTTGAAGAGTACCAGAAAGAAGTTGTTCTCGCATATCATTTTCTTGCTGAAGTTCTTTATTTGCAGTTTCCAAAGCATCTTGTATATCCTTGCGAGCTTTTTGCGAGTGTCCTAATTGCTCCTCTAATGATTGTATTTTCTGAATTAACTCCGGGTTTTGCAATAATCGTTCATTAGCGTCACGAAGGTTTTTTCTGAGTTCTTCTTCGTTGCTTTTATGTGCTTCTAGATCCTCCTGTAACTGCTTAATTTGCTCATGTAGCTCAAATTTTTCGTGTGAAATTTCTTGTGCATAAGATTCCCCGTCTTCTCCTACTTTTCTTCTTTTAGAGGTAGGCTCACTGCTTTCATCACGACGGCGTTTTCTGGTCGTACAATCAGTTGGCTCGGGACTGTCAGAACTAGTTTGAAGAATGTTATCAGAATCACTACGAGGTGATACCGTTGAGGCGCTGTAATTATCATCCATATGCTCATCACTAGAGCTCCTTGCGTGAGAGGATGATTCTATTTCAGAATTGTTGCCATCACTAAGGTCTATGTCCATGGGGTTATCCCTTGGGGATGTGATCTCTTTTTGACTTTCATCCTTTTTAGACCCTTTTTTAGGTTGCAGGTGAGGATTAGGACTGGTATAAAAACTCCCCATATGTTTAATGTCAGGATGTTGCCGTCCACTTCTTCTCACTTCTCTATTTATTCCGTTCATATTATTTATCAATATTATTTTTTGTTACTATTAATTATTTTAAAACTATAATATCTATTGATTTTGTAAAAGTCAACTATTATTTTTCATGTTACTATTTCAGTGCGAATCATTTAAGTTATAGATTATCGAAGGTTGTAAAATAGTGAAGATACATTTGATATTTATAAAATTTACTTATTGTTAAGATGCCGATTATCAAGCTGTTAGAGGCAAATATTGAATATGGAATTAATTTTTTATAAGCATTGAATATGTCATCGAATATGCATGAGTTGTATAACAGATGATAAATTTAAAAAATAATAAATTTCAAAAATATAGGCTTGTTTCTGGTTGAAATTATTTTATAAATAATCATTTAAAAGATTTACTGATGCATTATGGAAAAAACATTAATTATACTTAAACCGGATTGCATGGAACGCAATTTAACAGGAGAGGTTTTATCTCGCTTTGGTGCAAGTGGTTTTCAATTAATAGCTTGCAAAATGATGAAATTGTCTCACGACTTACTGACTGTGCATTATGCGCATTTGGCAGATAAGCCTTTTTTTCCTGAAATTGAAAAATTTATGAGTTCTAAACCTGTTCTTGTGCTCATCTTAGAAGCACCCAATGCTGTTGCAAAAATGCGCGACTTGCTTGGACCAACGGATTCAACTATTGCTCCTAAAGGCACTATTCGAGGCGATTTGGGAACAAATAAAATGCTTAATATTGCCCACGCATCCGATAGCGTTCAAGCTGCTAATGAGGAAATAAAACGGTTCTTTAAGCCCGAAGAAGTTTTTGGTTCATAATTTGTTAAAAACCTCAGTTTTACGGTCTCTTTTCCAATAAACATACCGCATAGGCTGCAATGGCTTCTTCTAAGCCTATTGGTCCTATTTGTTCCGTCGTGGTGGCTTTAATTCCTATTTGATAGACCGTTAGTTCTAGAGAGTTAGCTATTGTTGCTTTCATTTGCTCAAAATAGGGGGCAAGTTTAGGCTTTTCAGCCAGAATGGTAGTGTCGATGTTGACAATAGTCAGTTGACTTTTTTTTATCTCTTTTAGGACAGTTTTCAGAATTTCTTGTGAATTTATATCTTTGTACGTCGGATTATCGTCAGGAAAAAAATGTCCAATGTCGGGTAAGCCAGCTGCACCTAAAAGAGCATCCGCTATTGCATGGGAAAGACAATCGGCATCAGAATGACCCAGAAGTCCTTTATGATGAGGGAGTTCTACTCCTCCTAAAATTAGAGGCCTTTTTTCTACGAGTTTATGGATATCATAGCCGAAACCTATTCTAAAGGGTGACATAATTATAATTATTTTTATTTGAAACTGTAGTTTCGGATAGGAGAAAAGTAATGTAATCTAAGTCGTTTTTAG
>JABDAI010000060.1 GCA_013289195.1 Verrucomicrobiota bacterium | reverse complement strand
AGGTTTTCTTTAAGCAAGGATTCTCTTATTTTAATTTTTGAAGATTTGATTTTACTAAAGGCAGATGCATGTTGATTAATCAGATCTCCAATGGCTTTGAGTACTTCAAGATTTTTGGTGGATTGATTGTCAGAAAGGCATTCGAAAATACTATGGGAGAAAATTAAAAGTGTTGCTTCAGCGAGGTTGTAGTCGAGATCTTTGTTTTTATGATTATTATCTATGAGGTTACTTACAGCGCGTGCGCATTCGAGTGCTTTTGACAGACCAGGGATGTTTATTTGATTATTCATAGGTTTTGATGGATATAGAATATGAATTATTAACTAATTAATTTTTGTATGTATTTGGTTATGGATTGTGAATTTCTTATGTTTGTTACGGGTGATTGTGGTAGTTAAATGGTTGATATGGTTTTGATTAATGAGTTTAGCTTTGGTTTTTTTTTATGATTTGACTTTGATAGTTAATTGTTTGGTTGAAAGGTTAGTGGTTTGGATGAGGAAACCCGGAAACTTGTCGAGTCGTTGGTGGATGCCGAGTTCATTGGGATGTTCAAAGACGTTAGTCTTTTAAAACGATTTTTAGTGCGGCACCTAAGAAGATTGAGTGCTGGGAAATTTATTGAGTGACGTAGTGAGTTTTTGTTGACTTTTTTAAAGTTGAGGGAAAACCTAGCATATTGTTTTTAAGAAAGTCAAGTATTTTTTTAAAAAAATGTAAAATAAAGTTCGATACACAAGGTTATGTGGATCGTGAGGAAAAACATACCGACTTATCACTGACAGAAATTTAAATGATAAGTCGGAAATTGATGTGAGCTTAACCGGAATTTCCTTTAATCATGGTTTCGGCATAGAAAACGCCGTCACCATAGGCTCCTGCGTGTTCTTTTATGAGCTTCATGACAGCGTCGTAGGTTTCCTTGCGAGCCCAGTCACGTTGGAGTTCACACATTACTTGTAACCAGGTCAGTGGTATAACGCCCACTTGCATCATTCTTTTGATGGCCATTTTATGGGCTTCTAAGCTTGAAGCACCAGAAGCATCAATTACAGCATAAACTTCATATCCAGCTTGGATGGCTGAGATAGCTGGAAAAGCTAAGCAAACTTCTGTCCAGAGTGCAGCCATTACGATTTTTTTTCGATTAGTTTTTTCTATGGCAGCGACAAAATTTTTGTCTTCCCAGGCATTCATAGTAGAACGATTGATGGGAACTTGTTCCGGAAAAACCTCTTGTAGTTGAGGAATTAAAGGGCCGCTAAAGTCTTTCGCAGCTACGGTAGTGAGTATTGTAGGTACTTTAAAGATTTTCGCAGCTTTCGCTAGACCGACTACGTTATTTTTTATAGTTTGCCGATCTGCCGATTGTACACCAAAAAACATTTGTGGTTGGTGATCAATAAGTGCTACTGTACAATTTGTTGGTGTTAGTAATTCAACTGATGGTTTGTTCATAATATTCCTAGTTTTAATGGTTAATTTTATATCTTTTTGTTGATTTGCTTAAAGCCTATCCAATCATTTAGAATGAGCTTTCCTGTATGCTTTTTCCTTAGCTTTTGCAGCAGGAGAAGCCTTTCCTTTGATTGTTGTTTCTTTTTGTTAATTTCTATCAATTATAAGATAGCATTAATTTGTTTTTACATCAAAATAATTTGTTTTTTAATTAAAATTAATTATTAAACTAAAATTGACTATTCTGTGAATAAGTAACAATAATATAATTAGATAAATATATAAATTTGAAGTAAAAAATGAAAGTAATATGGAAAGGGTCAATTTCTTTTGGACTAGTAAATATTCCAATAAACTTATATTCAGCTATAGAAGCTCGTGGGATTAAAACGAAGCTATTATATAAGAAAAATCTCTCTCCAATCCGCTATAAACGTTGGTGTGATGGGTGCAAAAAAGAAGTCCCGTGGGAAGATGTAGTGAAAGGATTTGAAATAGGGGAGGATGAGTTCGTTGTTGTTTCACAAAAAGAGCTTAATGCAATGAAGCCAGAGAAATCGAAAGCTGTTGATATTGTGGAGTTTATAGAGATAGAGCAAATTGATCCGATATATTTTAATTCGCACTATTATATTGGACCTGAAAAAGCCGATGAGAAGGCGTATTTCCTTTTTAAAGAAATTTTAGAACAAACTGAAAAGATGGCCATCGGGCAATTTATAATGCACGAAAAGATGCACACTTGTGCAATAGAATCTTATAGGGAAGGTCTATTACTGACGACGCTAAATTACGGATATGAAATTAGGGATATTTCGGAAATTAAAGAATTAAAAAAGAAACCCAATTTATCTAAGCAGGAATTAGAATTGGCTAAGAAGCTCATAGATAAAATTACTGTGAAAAAATTTGATATTAATATTTTTAGAGATACTTTCCATGATAGTTTAGTAACGATGCTTAAGAAGAAGGAAAAAGGGGAAAAGATTATGGTAGAGAAGAAGAAGGAGCCTAAGGTTAAGGAAGAGAATTTAATTGCTGCATTAAAGGCGAGTTTAAAATGATGCTTTGCAAAAATTCGGACAAAGAAATTCTTAAATCAAAGGATTATATCTTTGAACCGAAAATTGATGGGTATAGAGCTTTTTGTATCAAAGAAAAGACTGAATTAAAAATTATTTCACGAAGAGGTAATGACATTACGGAAGATTTTCCTGAATTCAAATTTTTAAAAAATATGAAGGTAAAACAATGCAAACTTGATGGGGAAATCGTTATTTTTGATGAGAAAGGCAATCCTTCTTTTGAATTGATGCAAAATAGATCTCAGTATAAACACAATGCAGTATATATTGTATTTGATATATTAGAAAAAGATGGCAAAAATTTGAAGGATTTGCCCATCGAGGACAGAAAAAATGTTCTTGCTAAAATTGTAATTGAAAACGCGAATTTACAAATTATGCCATCAACAGATGATGGAGAGAAGCTTTGGAATTATGTAACAAAAAGAAATGTTGAAGGAGTAGTAGCCAAAAAAAAGGGGAGCCCTTATATAGGAAATAGAAGTTCTCAGTGGCTTAAAATAAAAAGGCAGAACACTATTGACTGCGTTATAGTCGGTCTAACACAGAAAAAGAGAGAAGTTTCAAGTTTGGGACTTGGATTATATGATAGCCAAAACCATTTGAAATTTATCGGGAAAGTAGGTACGGGATTTTCAGAGAAAATATTAAGAAGTCTAAATGCTCTACTTAAAAAAGATAAAAAAATAAATTTTGAACCCATTACTGGAGATTTGCCAAGGGATCTTATTCCAGTAGTTCCGAAAAATGTTTGCGAAGTGAAATTTCTGAAAGTCACTAAAGATAGTCGACTTAGAATGCCTGTATTTTTAAGATTACGGGATGATAAATTGCCCAAAGAATGTTTATTGGATCAAATAAATGAGAAATGAATACTCAAACTAAAGTTCTTACTCAATATAAGAAAAAAAGAGATTTTAAAAAATCTCCCGAACCAAGTGCTGAAATAAAGAAAATCAAGGCAAAGAAAAATGCTGCACTCATGTACGTGATCCAGAAACATTATGCAAGAAAACTGCATTATGACTTTAGACTGGAGTACAAAGGTGTTTTATTAAGTTGGGCTGTTCCTAAAGGAATGCCTGAATACAATGAGAAGCGATTAGCGATTATGACTGAAGATCATCCTCTTTCTTATGGAGATTTTGAGGGAACAATCCCTAAAGGAAATTATGGAGCCGGAAAAGTCGAAATTTGGGACAAAGGAAAATACGTCAATATAACAATTAAAGACGAAAAGCAAATTGCCCTTTCCAGTGCAATTAAAAAAGGGCATTTCACCATTTATCTCAAAGGTAAGAAGTTGGAAGGAACTTATTCTTTTATTAAAATGAAAGGAGATAAGGATGAATGGCTAATCATAAAAAAAGAAGAAACTCAAACAGAGAATAGTAAGGTCGTGTTTACCCATCTAGATAAAAAGCTTGATAGAGGAATTACCAAAAAAGACATTATAGATTATTATGAACAGATATGGCATTTTATGCTTCCTCATGTAGAAGAAAGAGCCATTACGCTTTATCGTTTTCCTGAAGGAATAAAGGGCGAAAAATTTTTTCAAAAGAATACTCCAGAATATTTTCCAGACTTCATAGAATGTAAGCAAATAAAACATAAAGATGACAAAAAAGTCTGCTATGCGGTTGTAAAAGATAAAGATGGAATTTTATATCTTGCAAATCAGGTAACTGAAATCCATGTAATGACTTCAAAGATAAATAAGCTCAAATATCCGGATAAAGTGGTTTTTGATCTTGATCCTACAACTTTAGATTTGAAGATTCTTAAGGATATTGCAAAAAAGCTTAAATTGTTGATTGAATCTTTAGGTCTTACAGCATTTATTATGACAACTGGAGGGAAAGGTTATCATATTGTAGCCCCAATAAAACCAGAACTTGATAATGAACACGTACGAGAAGTAGCATTAAAGATAGCTAAAGTCTTAGTGCAATCCGATCCTGAGCTTTTAACCACTGAATTGCTTAAATCCAAAAGAAAAGGCAAAATTTTTATAGATGTTAATAGAAATTCCCTAATGCAAACTTCTATTGCTCCCTATTCAATTAGAGCGAAAAAAGGAATAACAATAGCAATGCCTTTTTTCTGGGAGAATTTAACAAAAATTGATCCAGATAGCTTTAACGTCAATAACTTTCCGATAGAAAATCCCTGGAAAGATTTTTATGATAGTGCAAAGTCTTTAAAAGAGATATTAAAAAAATTAAAAAATGAATTAAAGATTGAGTAAAAAGTATAAATGTTGATACTGTTATCCTTTATGCAGTCGATTAACAAAACGTATTCACTTGCTGATTTAAAAAAATGGGATTTTCCAGGAACAACATTGTGTCTTTTGGGTCATCCGATTGAGCATGCATTGAGTCCAATCATGCATAATGCGGCTCTTGCGCAGATGGCAAAAATGGATCCTCAATTTAGTGATTGGAGGTATTTTAAATTTGATATTCCTCCTCAAAATTTGCTAGAGGCGCTACGGTTATGTTATGCTAAACGGTTTTTGGGTATTAATTTAACTTTGCCTCATAAAAATGATGTGATACGCATGATTTCATCCATCGATGAAGTTGCTAAAAAAATGGAAGCAGTGAATTCCCTTATTTATGAAACTACGGGATATCGTGGGTTTAATACCGATGGATATGGTCTTGAAGCTGCTATTAAGGAAACTTTAGGCATTTCTATTAAGGGAAAGAAAGTGATTCTACTCGGTGCTGGGGGGGCTGCAAAAGCTGCAGCGATTCAATGCTTGCTGGCGGAATGTAGTGAACTATGGATTGGCAATCGAACCCTTGAACGGTTAGAGGATTTATTGAAAACTTTAGGAATTTTAGGGAAGGGAAAAGTTTTTGGATTTAGTTTAGGACAAATTCCTAAAAGCCTTCCTAAAACAGGTTTGCTGATTAATGCAACGGTTTTAGGTATGAATGAGAACGATCTTTTTCCTGTCGATCTGAATTATTTTAATCCTTCATTAAAAATTTATGATATGGTTTATAGGGCAGGATCTACCAAATTTGTACGTGAGGCTCAAGAAAGGAACATGAAGGCTTCGGATGGACTTCGGATGCTAGTTGAGCAAGGAGCTCGGTCATTACAAGTATGGACGCAAAAAAAAGTCCCTATAGAGGTTATGTGGGAATCCATTATAAATGCTATAAAAACTATGGAGGGTTGAAATATGGATTACTTAATTTTTATTATAGGCGCTTGTATTGGTAGTTTTCTTAATGTTTGTATTTACCGCATGCCAAGAGGGGAATCGATTATTTTACCTCGTTCACACTGTCCTCTTTGTAAAGTTACAATCAGTTGGTATGATAATATTCCTATACTGAGTTGGTTTATTTTGAAAGGCAAATGCCGTCATTGTAAGCAGTCCATTAGTTTTCGATATCCTTTTATTGAATTTATGACTGCAATTTTATTCGTCATTATATGGAATTTTTTCCCAATTGATGTAGCTATTGCGATGATGATTTTTAGTTCATTATTAATTGCAGTGACTTTTATCGATTTGGATTTTCTTATGATTCCAGATCGTTTGACGATAGGAGGTTTTCTTTTTGCAATCGTTGTAGCCTTTTTTTTGCCAGCTATTCATGGACAAGTTTCTAATGATCTTTTCTTAGTCAATGCAGTACGATCGTTTATTATTGGGCTCAAGGGAGCGTTCATTGGATCAGGTTTGTTAATTTGGATAGCTTTTATGGGGGAAGTGATACTAAAAAAAGAATCTTTAGGCATGGCAGATATTAAGCTTACGGGATTGATTGGAGCATTTTGTGGGACAACGGGTGCTTTATTTGCAATTTTTGGAGGAGCTTTCCTAGCAACTTGTTTTATTTTGCCTGTTATGATTATTAAAAAACTTACGAGTAAAAATCAGGAATCAGTCTATGCTACTGAAGTACCGTTTGGACCTTGGCTGTCGTTTGCGGCGATTCTTTATCTTTTGTGGCTACATGGACCAGTTGATTCCTTTTTTTCCTTATATTATTAATATCTCGTCTTTCGAAACCAACTCTTTTGCTCTCTAGTGGCGTCAAAAATTTATTCGGGA
>JABDAI010000059.1 GCA_013289195.1 Verrucomicrobiota bacterium | reverse complement strand
TCATCTAATGTTTCATAAAGTTTATTGCGCAAGATATTTCTTTTAATAGCCTTTCAACTGGGTTTAGTTCTGGTGCATAAGCAGGAAGATGGATAATTTTGATATTCTCTGGGATCTCTAAATCTTGTAACTTATGCCAGCCAGCTCCATCCATGATTAAAACTACTATATCATTCGCATATTCCTTCGACATATGCGATAAAAATACATTCATATTTTCTGTATTAACATTCGGAAGGATTAAACTTTGGTATGATAAGCCCGACGATAATTCATAATTTCTATTGATAAGTTTTGATTTTTTGTATTACTATTTAGAGAGCTGTTTTTTTCCTTGTTTGATCAGGGATTTGAAAATTACTAAACAATAAAATAAATGATGAAAAATCTAAACAAGACCATAAAAATCATAGCAATTGCTATTTTATCAATAAGTTTTTATAGCACAATGTATCCGAAAGTACAGGATATCAATACTCAAGATTCTATAATTGCTAATTCGAATGCAATAGGGGAAAGTATTTTGTTTACTTTTATGAAAGAGCGTATGTTTCTGGAGTCAACCGGGAAACTCTTGGCTAAGCAGGCGAATGATTGTAGGATTTGTAGCCAAGTAAAAGTACTTCCGTACGATACGCTATTGCCAAAATTAATGAAGAAGTTGCAATACTTGTCATCTAACGAAGAGAAACTTTTCAAAGAGAGCCGTGCAGAAGGATACCAAAAATTGCAAATATATTATATTCTTGCCAAATTGGAAAAGGAAGAGCCAAAAGCTGAACACTTAGATATCTTACGCCAAGAAAAGAAATTTTGTGATCAAGTTCGTGATAGCTTGCCCAATACCTTAATATTATTGAACCTCTGGGAGGAAAAAGTCAGGAGTATGGTTAATTTACAATCGGCTGCAAAGGTAGGAGAGGGTATGACTAAGTCCGAAAAGATATCGTTGATAGAAGTGATTTTGGGTGAAGCACTAACGAAGCATCAAGCATTCCTTGAACAAAATAAAAATGTTTTGGAAAAAATAGAACAATTTGCTGATAGCGGATGTGGGTTCGAGTTTAAAGAAAAGGTATGTACTGAATTTGAGGGAAAACAAACTTCTATTGAAGGGGAGGGAATAAAGGAAATCAAAAATTTCTGGGAAATAATGTCTAGTGATATAGAGCTGCTAGACGAAGAAGATGCTTATGTTGCTCTGAAGTATCTTAAGGAACTTATATATAAAGAAGCGATTGATACATCTTTGAAAGAAAAAATATTGCCTTTATTTACACACGTTCGATGGAAAGTTCGTAGTATTGCTCTGGAGTGTCTTGCAAAGCTTGCAGAAAAAGGATTAATTGATAAAGCTTTGGTTGAAAGTCTAAGCCTTGGGGAATGGATGAAGTTGCTATTAACCGATGATCAATGGGAAGTGCGTAGAAGTGCGCTGAATTCTCTTGAAAAGCTTGCGAAGAAAGGGTTAATTGATAAGGCTTTGATAGATAGTCTAGAGCTCGAGCAGAGGATAAAGTTTTTACTGATGCATCATGAATGGGAGCTTACAGTGGAGGCTATATCGTGTCTTAGAATCCTTGCGCAGCAAGGATTCGTTGATAAAACATTGATAGACGGCCTAAAGCTTGGGGAAACGATGAAGCCTTTACTGATGCATGATCAATTGGAGGTTCAATGGAGTGCTATTTTATGCCTTGGAGAACTTGTACAGCAAGGATTAACTGATAAAGCTTTGGTAGACAGTCTAAAGCTAGAGGAAACGCTGCTACCGTTGCTAATGCATTCCCAATGGGAGATTCAAGCGAATGCTATATCGTGTCTTCGAAAGTTTGTACAAAAAGGATTAATTGATAAAACATTGATAGATAGCCTAAAGCTCGGAGAAATGATGAAGCCTCTACTGATGCATGATCAATCGAAAGTTCAATCGCATGCAACTTTTTGTCTTGAAAAACTTTTACAGCAAGGATTAGTTGATAAAACGTTGATAGACAGCTTAAAGCTCGAGGAGACAATAAAGTCTCTATTGATGCATAATCAATGGAAGATTCAATGGGGTGCTATCTTATGTCTTGAAGGACTTGTAGAGCAAGGATTAATTGATAAAGCTTGGGTAGAGAATTTAAAGCTAGTGGAAACGCTGCCGCCCTTGCTAACACATTCTCAATGGAAGGTTCAATGGAGTGCTATCTTATGCCTTGGAGGACTTGTAGAGCAAGGATTAATTGATAAAGCATTGATAGATAGCCTAAAATTAGCAGAACTGATGAGGCCTCTATTGATGCATGATCAATGGGAAGTGCAAGAGGCTACTCTGTTTTCTCTTGGACTTCTTGCAGATCAAGGATTGATTGGTAAAGATTTGTTAGAGAGTTTAAAGATTAAAGAAGTGATGAAGCCACTGCTAAGGCATGCTCAATGGGAAGTGCAAGGTGCTACTCTGTTTTCTCTTGGATTTCTTGCACGGCAAGGATTAATTGGTAAAGATTTGGTAGAAAGTTTAAAACTTGAGGAAGTGATGAAAGACTTGCTGACTCAATCGGAAACCCAAATATCTGCTTTAATCCCTCTTGGATTTCTTGCACAGCGAGGATTGATCGGTAAAGCTTTGGTAGAGAGTTTAAAGCTTGAGGAAGTGATGAAGCCCCTGCTGACACATCCTGAATCGCTAGTTAAAGCGAGTGCTGTAGCCTTTCTTGGATTTCTTGGACAGCAAGGATTAATTGATAAAACTGTAGTAGAGAGTCTTGAACTCCAAGAAGTAATAAAATCGCTACTGATGGATACTCAACCGGAGGTTCAAACAGCTGCTATCTCTGCCCTTGGATTGCTTATGCATAAAGGATTAATTGATAAAGCTGCGATAAACGCTCTACAACTTCAGCAAGCGATAAAAGTGCTACAATCAGAAATTCAATCAAATGGTTTCTCTGCTCTTGGATTTGTTATTTATCAACTATTAATTGATAATCAACTATTAATTGATAAAACTCTGATAGACAGTGTGGAGCTCCAGCAAGCAGTGAAGTCTCTACTGGCACAGGCTTTAAAGGTGGACGCTCAGCTTGAGGTTCGACAGGCTGCTGTCTTGTTCCTTCAATTTATTGCTCAGAAAGAATTAATTGATAAAACTGTAGTAGACAATCTAAAGCTCGAGAAAACGATGAAATCAATGCTGAACAATAATCAATTGGAGATGCAAATGGGTGCAGTTTCCTCTCTGAAATTTCTTGGACAGCAAGGATTAATTGATAAGACTTTGATAAATAGTTTAGAGCTCGAGCAAGGGATGGTGCCTCTACTCGCACATGGTGAGCCGAAAGTTCAACAAAGCGCTATCTCCGCTCTTGTAACCCTTGTGCAAAAAAAATTGATTGGTAAAGCTGTATTAGAGAGCCTAAAGCTTGAAGAAATAATGAAGGTCTTACTGAGACATGATCGGTGGGAGATTCAAGAGAGAACTATTATTTGTCTTGGATTCCTTGCTCAGCAGGGATTAATTGATAAAGCTTTCGTAGAGAGTCTAAAGCTCGAACAGATCATAAACCCGTTTCTAACACATGCTGAGAGTGGTGTTCAATGGAGTGCTATATTTTGTATTCAAGAGCTTGCACAGAAAAAATTAATTGATAAAGCTTTGGTAGAGAGTCTCAGGCTCGAGGAAACGATCGTGCCGCTCCTTGAACATAATGAATGGGGGGTTCAATGGAATGCTATCGTATGTCTTCAATTTCTTGCCGAGCAAGGATTAATTGATAAGGCTTTGGCAGACAGTATAGCACTTGAGCAAGTGATGAAACCTCTGTTAACACATGATCGATTGGACGTCCGAAAGATTGCTATTGCTTGTTTTGAATCGCTTGTAAAGAAAGGATTGATGAATACAACTTTAATAGATATTCAAAAAACGGAATCAGAGCTTTAGTATAAACCTGAGTTCGGAATAACGAAAAAATGAAAAATAAGTTTATTTGTACTTAACAAGATAGAGTAGGCAGGCCCTAAACGGGCCTTCCTGCTCTATAAAGTCTATTACATATAATCAAAAGTACCAGGTCCGCATCCTCCTCAATAGCACCTGATTCCCGTAAATCAGACAAAGGGGATAGCGTTTTTTTTTGTTCCGATTCTCTATTTAGCTGCATCAACAATCACAGATACTATCAATTCTTTAGCCATCGATTTATTTTCCTCGTGAAATTTGTTTCACGCGGAATTCACCTGTAAAGGCCAATCATAATTTGCCTTTAATGGAATATTCTACTTTTACAAGGGCTAAGAGCGCAAATTGATGAGCAAATCCATACCGCGAAGACCCATCATATTTTTTTTATAGATTAGGTAGTGAGGTGAGTAGAACAGACTGGTTATATGAGTATTGTGAAGTTTCAAGAAAAAAGCTACAAATTAAGTAAAGTTTTTACATTTGTGTAGGACTGGCAAGCGAGCCTTTCTACTATAACAAAAACAAAAATGAATATTGGATACTACACATTTAAAAGGATTGTTAATTGTTAATCGTGCGGATGAAGAATGTTTAGAAGGCGAGGGTATTGGTTGTGTTCAACCTAATGAAAAATTGGAGGAAGTAAATAAAGAGTTAGAGAAATCGGTGAATGAGCAAAACGAATCTGTAACCCATGGAGGATTTGAAATATTTGAAGGAAAAGTAACTATAGAGACTAAAAAAGACGTAGTAATTGAGTCAGGATCTTTATTTGCTGAAAAAGATATTAACATTTTTGCAGATGGAGAAATAAAGATTGAAAGCAAGATAGATTCCTATGTAGCCCATGAAGAGAAATATGTTGATAAAGAAGAAAAAGTGCATGGTTTTATAAAGCATCCTGGATCAATTGCGTCAAAAGGTGTTATAACTGCAAAAAGCCCTAAAATGGTTTTAATAGGAGCTACTGTTACAGCAGAAGAAGGCATTCAACTAATTGTTGGAGATTTACATATGGTGCCTGTAACAAAGAGAGAAGAAGATTATTCCGCGAGAGAACAATATGGATTATTTAGTACTCAAAGAATAGAGCAAAAAAGAAGTTCGACGGAAACTTTACTCTCTAATATTCTTTCTCCCAAAAAAGTATATGTTGAAGCTCAGAATATTTATAGCAAAGGTGATACAATCCTTGGTAATGAGGAGACAACAATTAATGCGAATAGAGCTAAATTTGAAACTTATAAAGTACCTCAATATGTGACTACGAATATCAAAAGCCAAGGGTTGAGATTTCCTGGAATAACAAATGTTATAATAGATGGGATTGAAGGACGGAAAATTTCTAATTCCTTAAAGAATAATATAGCAATAGTTGGAGCTATTAATTCCCTATTAGAAACAAAATCAGCTACTGATTTAAAACCATCAATGTTATTTGCAGCGGAAGCCTATACAATGGCAAATAATATGGCCTCTAAATATCAAGCTACAGGTTCTGGTATGGAAGCTTTAATGAGTGAGGCATTGAATCAGTTTGGAGTTACAGCTGTAAATGGAATTCCTATTCCATCGTCAATTGGTTTTGTAAAATCAAAAAGTCAGCATTCAAAAGTGTGGGAAGAAGTGCATAGACCTAAAACTGGAGGAAAGAACTTCAATTTTATCGCTCGTGAAGCTCTAATGGAAGGGATAGAATTTAAGGGAATAGAAAATCTTAATTTAAAAATTAAAGAAAATTTTGCATTCAAGAGCGTACCTTTAGAAAGTTCCTATTCCTTTGTGCGGAAGAATAAGGGAATGACAGTTTCGTATGATGGAGATTCGAGACTGTTCAATTAACTGTGTCAGGATTAAATTACATTCTTTTAGGGAAATGTAAATCTAATTCTGAAATAGTTGCAGCCCAGTTTGCGATGGGCATACTCCATTTCCTAACGATGCCGTTTATAGCACAAAAGGTAAGCTTGAGTAAAGCATTTTCTGAAGTAAACGCTCCCTTTGTTTTCGTATATTTTCGTAACTGCCTATGGAACCCTTCGATCGGATTGGTTGTATAAATCAATTTACGAATTGCTGGAGAAAACTTGAAATAAGCCGACAGCTTATCCCAATTGTCATGCCAGGATTTTAATGCCATATGATACTTTTGCCATTTTTCTGTGATACTTAACAAATTACATTCTGCGACCTCTTTTGATGATGCTCTATAAACGCTTTTAAGATCGGCCATAAATGTTTTTTGGAACTTTGAAGGCACAAGCTTTATCGAGTTTCTGATTTGATGCACAATACAAAGCTGAACTTCGCATTGCGGGAAACTCGCTTCAATTGCTGCGGGAAATCCCTTGAGTCCATCTATGCAGGCAATCATTATATCCGTTACTCCACGAGCTTTAAGGTCATTTAAAACTCCAAGCCAAAAACTAGCTCCTTCGCTTTCGCAAAAATATATGCCTAATATATCCTTAAATCCATCTTTATTGATGCCCATAATGTTATACATTACTTTAGTACTAACCGCACCACTTTCTCTAACTTTATAAAACATCGCATCCATAAAAACAATGGGATACATGCTTTCTAAAGGACGGCTGCGCCACTCACTGATTTTGTCCAATAGTTTGTCAGTAATCGCTGAAATAGCTGCATCTGAGATCGAGATACCATATATATCTTGAACATATTTTGCAATATCTTCGTAACTGCCACCTAGACCATATAGCGCCAATATCTTATTATCAATCTCATCGTTAACTATCCTTTGACGTTTCTTAATGATATTAGGATCAAAGCTTCCGTTGCGATCTCTAGGAGTTTCCAGTTCAAAACTACCATAGCTAGATTTAACAGTTTTCTTGGCTTTTCCATTTCGACGATTTTGTATATCCTCAAGATTACCATCTACCAAGTGCGTTTCTACTTCCCCGTCAAGTGCTGCTTCATAAGCTGTTTTTAACAGTTTGGTCATTACTCCGTCAGGGCCTGATAATGGCTTCTTTTCATAGAGACTTT
>JABDAI010000058.1 GCA_013289195.1 Verrucomicrobiota bacterium | reverse complement strand
CGTAATCTTCTTCCCCATTAATTTTGACTCCTGATACTGAAATTTGATCTGTCGGTGTTTTTATATTTTGAAATGTTTCAAATGAAACTTGATCTACTGTGAATTTACCATATTGACTTAAATCTATAGTATCTCCCTTAAGCGGATTAAAATTAAGAATGATATTCTTACATTGCTCTAGTTCTGTTGCTTTTTTTAATTCGGAATCAATGTGTGCATTTTTTCCTATAACAATGGTATCTTTTGTCCCAATTACCCCAATGTTGAGACCTTTCTTATTATTTTCTAATTCTTCTATTTTATCATAAAGAATTTTTTGAATACTTTTACCATCGGCATTAAGCACTAAATATTTACCATTATCCCAATGTCCTATATCTGACTTTGGCCCCCGAATAAAACCTTCACCGTTACTCAACCAAGTTAGTGCTTTAGCTTGACCATTCCCGTTCCAAATCTCGATAATATCGTCCAATCCATCTTTATTAGCATCTATCGCTAAAAATTGGCTACTATCATCCCAATATCCCAAATCTGACTTTGGCCCCCGAATAAAACCTTCGTCGGTATTCAACCAGGCTAGTGCTTTACCTTGACCATTATTATTCCAAATCTCAATAATATCGTCCAACCCATCTTTATTAGCATCCATCGCTAAAAATTGGCCACTATCAGCCCAATGTCCCAAGTCTGACTTTGGCCCCCGAATAAAACCTTCGCCAGTACTCAACCAAGTTAGTGCTTTAGCTTGACCATTCCCGTTCCAAATCTCGATAATATCTTCCAATCCATCTTTATTAATGGTTTCCATATTCTTTTTGTCTTAATTGTTTATAATTCTCCATGAAAATTCTGTGCTTGTAAAAGTGTAACAACATCATGCGGGTTTAGCGTATGTGGAGGATCAAAATTAGGGGCAAAAAACTTATCTGCATCAAAACCGTAAACACAAGCAACATACTCTTCTTCTCCATTAATCTTAACTCCTGATACTGAAATTTGATCTGTAGGTGTTTTTATATTTTGAAATGTTGTGAATGAAACCTGGTCGACTGTGAATTTACCATATTGACTTAAATCTATAGTATCTCCCTCAAGTGGATTAAAATTGTGAACGATATTCTTGCATTGTTCTAGTTCCGTTGCTATCACACTGTTAGGATCAATACGAGCATTTTTTTCTATAATAATTCTATCTGCTTGGCCTGCCTTAGCAATGTGCAAACCTTTCTTATTATTTTCTAATTCTTCTATTTTATCATAAAGAATTGTTTGAATACTTTTACCATCGGCATTAAACACAAAATATTGACTACCATCACCCCAATTACCAATACGTAATGATTGCAGTCCTCCATCAATAAAACCTTTACTAGTGCTCAACCAAGTGACGGCATAAGCTTTACCACTATTGTCCCAAAGCTCAATAATATCTACCAATCCATCTTTGTTAGCATCTAGTGCTAAATACGGCCGATTACCCCAACTGCCAATATATGACGCTTGCCCTCCATAAACAAAACCTTTGCCTGTGCTCAACCAAGTTTGTGCTACAGCTTTACCATTCCCATTCCAAATTTCAATAATATCTACTAATCCATCGTTGTTCGCGTCTATTGCTAAATATTGCCTACCATCACCCCAATGACCAATAGGTGACTCTGGCCCTCCATGAACAAATCCTTTATCAGTGCTCAACCAAGTTTGAGCATTAGCTTTACCATTTTTATTCCAAATCTCTATAATATCTTCCAACCCCTCTTTATTAATGTTTTCCATATTCTTTTTGTCTTAATTGTTTATAATTCTCCATGAAAATTCTGTGCTTGTAAAAGTGTAATAACATCGTGCGGATTTAGCGTGTTTGGGGCTCCGGTATTTGGATCAACATAATCAGGAGCAAAAAACTTATCTGCATCAAAACCGTAAACACAAGCAACATAATCCTCTTCTCCACTAATTTTCACTCCAGATACTGGCATTTCATTTGTAGATGTTCTTGCACTTGTAAATGTTTTAAATGAAACTTGGTCTACTGTAAATTTACCATAATAGCTTAAATCTATCGTATCTCCTTCAAGTGGATTAAAATCAAGAACGATATTCTTGCATTGTTCTAGTTCTGTTGCTTTTTTACATTCTGGATCAATGTGCGCATTTTTTTCTATAACAATGGTATCGTTTTGGCCTGCCTTAGCAATATGAAAACCTTTCTTATTATTTTCTAATATTTTCTGTATACTTTTACCATCGGCATTAAGCACTAAATATTTACTATCAGCCCAATATCCCATATCTAACCTTGGCCCCCGAATAAAACCGGCACCTGTACCACCTGTATTCAACCAAGTTAGTGCTATAACTTCACCATCTTCTTTCCAAATATCAATAATATCTTCAAGCCCATCTTTATTAGCATCTATCGCTAAATATTTACTATCAGCCCAATGTCCCAAATCTGACTTTAGCCCACGAATAAAACCGGCACCTGTACCACCTGTACTCAACCAAGTGCGTGCTACAGCTCTACCATTTTCATTCCAAATATCAATAATATCTTCAAACCCATCTTTATTAGCATCTATTGCTAAATATTGACTGTCAGCCCAATATCCCATATCTGACTTTAGCCCCCGAATAAAACCGGTACCTGTACTCAACCAAGTGCGTGCTACAGCTTGACCATTTTCATTCCAAATATCAATAATATCGTCCAGCTCATCTTTATTAATGCTTTCCATATTGTCTTTTTTTTAATTTGTTCATAATTCTCCATGAAAATTCTGTGCTTGTAAAAGTGTAATAACATCATGTGGGTTTAGCATATTTGGAGCCCCGGTGTCTGGATCAACGTAATCGGGGGCAAAAAACTTATCTGCATCGAAACCATACACACAAGCAACATAATCCTCTTCTCCACTAATCTTAATTCCTGATACTGGAATTTGATTTGTAGAGGTTGTTACACTGGTAAATGTTGTAAAGGAAACTTGATCTACGTTAAATTTACCATAATAGCTTAAATCTATCGTATCTCCTTCAAGTGGATTAAAATTGAGAATGACATTTTTGCATTGCTCTAGGTCTGTTGCTACTGCACTATGCTGATCAGCACGAGTATCTCTTTCTATAATAATTTTATCTGCTTGACCTACTTTAGCAATATGTACTGCAACTTTCTTAAATTCACTTACTGCTTCCAGCTCAGGTTTCGGTTCTTTAACAAAAATAAACTGTGATGCTTGCAAAGTACTAGGGTCAACATTAATAAGAGTTATTTTATGATGAAAATCTAAAGTAATTTCAGTATTACCACCTTGATCACTAATTTTATAACCAACTTTATTCAACAATTCCTTAAATGATTTAATGGTGCCACAAAAGCTTATATCTATTTTATCTTTGGCTATTTCAAAATCTTTAATGATTACATTTCCCGCCTCTTGACTCACTACAAAAACATCCGAACCTTGCCCTCCAGTCAATATATCATCTCCTCCTCTACCTTCTAATATATTTGCATTATCATCACCTGTAATAATATCATTATATTTAGTGCCTACTACCTTTTCTACATTTTTAAGAATATCTCTTTCTGCATCTCCTCCTTGCCCTGTACCAGAAGCCAAATTTACTACTATGCCCGCTGGAGAATTATTATATAAAACAGTATCTATCCCCTCCCCTCCATCTAAAATATCAGCTCCACCTTTACCCTCTAAAATATCATTTCCATTTCCACCTATTAAGCTGTTGCGATTTGTTTCGTATAATTGGCCATAGATTCCACCGCAATCTGAGCCGCTTCCTTCTCTATCGTAATCGTTATCTTGTCCTTTACTTTCCCAAGTTACTACAAATTGTGCATTTGGCAGACTAGATACTGATGGATACTTCTGATGATCCTGAGTGTGTGTATTAATTCTAAATTCTTCATCAATTTTGGCACCATGAGTATCATAGCGTTGTCCATATATTCCATAACCTGAACCATCTTGTCCATAGCTCTGCCAAGTAACTATAAACCCTCCTCCTGCTAGGCCTGCTACTGATGCGTATTCTGCATAATCCTTACTACCCTTAGTGTATGTATTAACTTGAAATTCAGAACCCACTTTACGACTATTTGCATCGTAACGCTGTCCATATACTGTCTCATCTGAACCTGAAACACGTCGCTGATCACTATTCCAAATGACAATAAACCCTCCATCTTCAAGCCCAGTTACGGATGGGTGCGATTGATTATCCTTTGTATAAGTGTTAACTAGAAACTCAGAACCAACTCTATTACCATTCTTATCATAATGCTGTCCATACACATCAAAAGCTGAACTATGTTGTCTATAGCAGCTATGCCAAGTAACAATAAATCCTCCTCCTGCAAGGCCTGCTACTGATCCGCTATATTGTTTGCCCTTAGTATACGTATTCACTTGAAATTCAGAACTCACTTTACGACCATTTTCATCATAACGCTGTCCATATACTCCCAAATCTGAACCATCTCGCTGATTACTATCCCAAATGACAATAAATCCCCCATCTTGCAAGCTTGCTACTGATGACTCCCATTGGGTTCCCGCAGTATAAGTATTAACCTGAAATTCAGCACCAAGTTTATCACCGTTCTCATTATAACATTGTCCATATACTCCCCAACTTGAACCATCTTGATCTTTGCTATTCCAAGCAACTATAAATCCTCCTCCTGTAAGACCTGTAATAGATGGACGGGATTGATAATTTTCAACATAAGTATTAATTTGAAATTCATTGCCAACTTTTTGACCATCAGCATCGTATCGTTGACCAAATACTCCATCTGTATTAGTTTGTTTTTTGCTATCTTGGCTATGACTATCCCAAGTAACCACAAATCCTCCACTTTTAAGACTAGCTACTGATGGGTTCTTTTGACAATTTTCAGTATTATTATTAATCAGAAACTCATTACCTTTAGCCTTTGTCATTTCGTGATTATAGCCAATCAAAATATCATCAAAGTCTGAACCAACAATATTTTCAATATTAGTCAATTTATCCCCTTCTGCATCGCCGTCTTTACCAGTACCAGAAGTTAAATCAACAGTTACTCCTACAGACGAACTACTATAAGAAGCTGTATCTTTACCAGCTCCACCATCTAGGGTATCCGCTCCTTGCTTACCCTCTATCCAGTCGTCCCCGCCAAGACCGATTACAATATCAATTCCTGATGTTCCTATTAGAGTATCATTATGCTCAGTACCTACTATTAGCTTTAGGCCATCATTTGTTTTAACATTGTTTTTCATAATCATCTTTTCAAAATTTTGAATTTACGCCTCAAGTCTATTTGTCTTTGATTTTGAAATCTCCAGGCATAAATTTTCAAGGTTCAAGAACTTTTTTGCTTTGATTGGTCTCATTTATAAAGTAACCAAAAACTTCCGTACCAAGAAAACCTAAAATTAATTAGTTTGTATGTCAATTTATTTTCAAATATTGAAACCGATATTAAGCAGGCCTATTGCGTGAGTCACTTCAAAATAATACTGAATTAGGCTATGTATCGTGGCATGTAGGTCAGACAGCATGGGAGGTCTTACAAGAAATAGAAGCTAAACTTATAGAAAATAACAAAAATTGGTTCTGCCACAAGGACTGTGAAAAAAGTCGTAAGCCATTGATAAACGACTAATTTTTTGAAGTTTATCAACGACTTACAAAACTTTGTGACAGAACCTCTATTTTGGACCAAACACCTATTGAACAATTCATTTTGTATGAAATCGATACATCAGAATCAAAATTTAACACAGGCACCCAGGCAGACATAAAATCCTTGCGACAGAACCAAATATGTAGTAGATCTAAAGGTCGCATCTATGTCGTCGACACTCTCTTATTTTCTGATCAGCGCTATCCTGGAATTGATAAGCTTCTCTTTCTACTTCATTGTCTCTGCCGAATCCATGCCATGACAGTAATTCATCTGAATACTTACATCTAAATTTTCCTTTACCCCAATCTTCGTATTGTTGTACATGCTTCATTTCATGCGCTATCAAACTTGCAAGATTTACTACATTTGTATCTTTTTGCGCCACATCAATCAGAATATGTTTTTCTTTCGGTACCATACCGACGGCACCAGCGAAGGTGAATCCAATGATGTCGACATCTTTAATCGGACATAATCTTATCTTAACGCCGTCAAAATCATTTTGCTTCAATACCCCTGCTTTAATGAGCAATTGTTTAGCCGCTTCTATTTTTGCGCCTGCGCCCATTCGTCCACCATAATTATTGCACCTGAGCAAAATCGCATTCATAACAGCACCAAAAGTATCTGCTACTGTCCAACAAAGGCCATGCTTGCCTACTTTATCGAATTCATGCCACTTAGGGTTGTAGTTACAGGCATTGCAATCATACTTACCAGTAAAATCATCCCATTGATTTATCGCCTCTAAAAGAATAAGTTGCTCCTGATCGTCCAATGCAAATGCTTCAGCAACTTGCATTAAATCAAAATCATTTGAATTTGATTCAGAAGCGGTTACGACAGACATCGATAAACTCGCTATTGTAGATAACGAGGCTATTTTTAAGAACTTAATAATTTTCATAACGACTGTAATTTCTATATTTTGTGGTTCAACTTTCTAAAAATTCGAACTTCAATTCGTGATAAGAAAAAGCGAATTGCGAATTTTTCCCAAGCGTCCTAGACGTTATTTCAAAAATCATTAAAATGTCAATTCAAAAATATTTAAAAAACTTACAAAATGAAAGTAAATGATTAGCTTGGTTCTGTCGCAAGGATTCTGTGCTTGGGTAGGCGCTTGTTTAAGTTTTGATTTTTTCCAAAAAGACCTGCTCAATGTCGGGATTAAGGTTGTCAAATGGGGATGGATGGGAATAACGCTTTGTTTCCCATAGCGGCATCGGATCTCAATCAGTCCATATAGGATATAAAATTGCTTGCGCCTAATTCAGTGATTGAAACATTGTATAATTCTATACTCCAACTATCTCCCTTGATTACCGCATTACTGTATTC
>JABDAI010000057.1:5447-7097 GCA_013289195.1 Verrucomicrobiota bacterium | reverse complement strand
TCTCTTTTAGATACTAAAAAGAGATATTATGAAAAGCCACATTCTCGATCAGCTAATACCAAATCTCATTCTAAAATGGACAAATGCCGACTTGCCTTTATGCCATCTAGTGAGCCTTCTTCACTTACAAGTGCTCGACGTACCTCTGTTTATATACACTCTGGTCCCTTACAAATTTTTTCCTTGCTATAGAGAAAAATACTTAGTTTCGAAAGAAGTCTAATGTCATTATCTGGCATAAATTCAAGCGACCTTTGTTCATTTTAGAATGAGATTTGGTATAATTTAGGAAAACAAATCTTGATTTTTTGAGCCAAAATTAGCAAACTGGTAGTTCAACTTTAAAAATTTAAGAAATATCCTATTATGACAGTACAAGCTCCAGAAACCCACGAATTCCAAGCGGAAGTTAAGCAACTTTTAAATATTGTTATTCACTCTCTCTATACAGATAAAGAAATTTTTATTCGCGAGCTTGTGGCTAATGCTTCGGATGCTCTTGAAAAAATTCGGCATCTTCAACTAACCGAAAAGAATATTTTTGAGGATACCCTTCCTCTTGAGGTTAATGTTACTACTGATGAAGAAACCAATACTATTACATTCCAAGATCATGGAATTGGTATGAATCATGATGAATTAATTGAAAACTTAGGAACTATCGCTCATTCAGGTTCTAAATCTTTCCTCGAATCTATAAAAGAGACCGGTGCAACGAATGAAAATTTGATTGGTCAATTTGGGGTGGGTTTTTACAGCGCTTTTATGGTTGCCGAAAAAGTCGATGTTTATACACATTCTTGGAGGCCCAATGATAAAAGCTATTGCTGGAGCTGTCAAGGCATGGGGGACTATACTATCGAAGAATGTTCACTCCAATCTAGGGGGTGTAAGATTGTTGTTAAGCTTAAAGAAGAATGTAAGGAATTTTCAAATAAAGATACTGTAAAGAGGATTTTGGAACGTTATTCTAATTTTATTCAGTTCCCACTTAATCTTAATGGTGAAAGGGTAAATAAATTTGATGCATTATGGTTGCGTAATAAAAATGATATTAAAGATGAAGAATATAAAGATTTTTATAAATTCCAATCTAATGCATTTGATGCTCCTTTATCTTGGTTACATTTTAATGCTGATGCTCCATTAGAAATTAATGCATTGTTATTCATACCTTCTGAAAATATGGAACGTTTGGGAGTTTTTGGAAGGATGGAGTCTACAGTGGCTCTCTATTGTCGTAAAGTTCTTATTGATGCGGAACCTAAAGGCCTACTCCCTGAATGGTTGAGGTTTTTAAAGGGCTTGGTGGATAGCGCTGATCTACCTCTTAATATATCTCGCCAAACCATGCAAGACAGTGCGCTCGTTCAAAAATTAAATCGAGTAATAACAAAACGTTTTTTAAAGCATCTTGAAGAAATGGCGGCAAAGAAGCCTGATGAATATAAAGTTTTTTGGAAAAAATTTGGCTATTTCCTCAAAGAAGGGATTACCATGGACTATAATCATCGTGATCAATTAGCAAAATTACTGCGTTTTGAATCTTCGTTCTCGCAAAAAGATGAATTGATAAGCCTTGCAGACTATGTTTCTCGAATGAAGGATTCTCAAAAAGAAATTTATTATTTAGTTGGCCCTGATAGGGCC
>JABDAI010000057.1:0-5437 GCA_013289195.1 Verrucomicrobiota bacterium | reverse complement strand
GTTCTCTAAAGAGGCCCTATCAGGGCCAACTAAATAATAAATTTCTTTTTGAGAATCCTTCATTCGAGAAACAGTCCTTACTTTGAAGCTTTTAAACTCAGAGGCATTGAAGTGTTATTTCTCTACGAATCTATTGATGATTTTGTAATGAGCCATTTGGGGGAATTCGAAGAAAAGAAATTTGTTTCATGCGAACAAGCGGAACTTGAGCTTCCGGAAGCCCATTCCGAAGCGGAAGGAGAAGCCTTAGACCCAGATTCTGTCAAAGAATTTTGTACTTGGATGCAAGGAGTATTAGGAAATGAAAAAGTAGAGTCGGTTACCGCGAGCAACCGCTTAATTACTGGCCCAGCACTTATATTGCATACTGATAAAATGATGAATGCTAATATGAGGCGTATGTATAGACTTATGAAACAAGATAATTTACCCGAATTAAAAGTTAATCTTCAAATCAATATAAGAAATAATTTAATAAAATCTTTATCTAAATTAATAAAGACTGATGTTAAACGTTCGGAAGTTATTGCTAATCAAATATTTGATAGCGCATTGATGTCAGCCGGATTGTTAGAAAATCCGCGGGAAATGATAGAACGGATGTATCGAATTTTGGAAATTGCTGCAGAAAGTTGATTTTTTTTACAAATAGGTGTAGACATTCTAAAAATTTTCTGACAAGAATAAGATTAGAAAGTGTTCTAATTACTAAACCTAAAAAAAATGATTAACTTACTAAAACACTTAAAGATATTGCTGCTAGTTTTCCTTTTAGGCTCACTATCTTTCTTTTTAGAAGGGTGTGAGGGCCGAAATGGTTTTTGCGGTTCTGGTTGCAAGAACTGCTTTTGCGGAAAGGATTGTAAATGTGCTCAACCCGGAATTTGTAGTTCGCCCACACGATGTGGTCCCCCAAATTGACTTAATTAATCTAATCGAAAGAAACCCAAAACAATTTAATAAGAGTTTAATCCAGTTTTGAACTGATTGAACTTAAAAAATTTCTCACTATTGATTAACCCTAACACCCAAAGAAAATGAAAAATATCGTAAAAGTACTCGTATGTGCTGCCTCACTCGGTTCACTATTATTACTCGCCGGTTGTGGAGGCTGTTGTGCCCCAAGATGCGCTGTCCCTTGCCCAAAACCATGTGCTAGACCGTGCGGACCTATATGTGCTCCTGCTCCTTGCGCACCAGTATGCGCTCCAAGACCCTGTGCACCTGTTTGCGCTCCAGTATGCGCACCAGTATGCGCTCCAAAACCATGTGCACCAGTATGTGCTCCAAGATGTGCAGCTCCATGCCCAACACCTTGTGCAAAACCATGCCCAATGCCATGTCCTAAACCATGTGCACCTGTATGCCCAACTCCATGTGCAAAACCATGCCCAATGCCTTGCGCTCCAAAATGTGCACCAGCACCATGCAGAACGACTTGCACCATGGAATAATTGATATTGAGTTGTAAACCATCGAAGAGGAAAATCTGACATGAAAAAAAATAAGTTATTCAGTGCTTTAACAGGGGGTCTAGTATTAGCCTCCTTGTTAATAGCATTTTCGGGATGTTACGGCGGTCGAACCGTCTGTACACCTCCCTGCGCCGTAATGGATCCATGTGGCCCATGTGCTCCAAACGGACCTGATTGTAAACCCTGTGCTGTTATTGATTGCTGCGATTTCCGTATGGAAAAAGTATCTCCAAATTCAGTCGGTGTTAATTGTCCTTTCGAAACAGTTACTACATTCTATCCTAAGACTGACCTTATAGATGTAGAATTTACCGATAGAGTTCCTGACAATGCTGAGTATATTTCAAGTAATCCTCAAGCACAACTCGTTGGTGGTAATACACTAAAATGGTCTTATCCACGTTTAAATGAAGGTGAAGCCGTACAAGTAAGCGTCTGCCTTCGTGCTAAAGACTGTGGATGTTTAAAAGACTGTCTATGTGCTAAAGCTACACCTTGTGCATGCACAATTATTTGTGTAGGTCAACCAATCTTAGAGATATCTAAAGAAGGTCCAGAAGAAATTTGCATAAGCCCAGATTGTCCTGATATGGGTGAGTGTGCTACCTTCAATATCTTCGTAAGAAACTGCGGTAATTTCCGTGCTGAAAACGTAGTCATTACAGATATCGTTCCAGAAGGTATGGTCCATGCTAGTGGTAAAAGAGAGTTAAGACTAGATGTCGGTTGCCTAGAACCAGGTGAATCTACTTCTGCTAACATCACTCTTCAACCAACTCGCTGTGGATGTTTCTGTAACGTAGCAAGAGTAACTCAAGCTTGTGATAACAGAGTTTGCGAAGCTAGTGCTTGTGTTCGTGTACTATGTCCTAAAGTGGGCATTACAAAAACAGGTTGCCCAATGCAATATATTGAACACTGTGGTGAGTGCCCAGTTGCTCCTTATACAATTACAGTTAGTAACTTAGGCGATATGCCTTTATCTAATGTAATAGTAACTGACTATGTTGCTGAAGGAAATTATATCGTAGACGCTGGCTGTGGAAATGTTAACTGCAATGTTATTACTTGGAATATTCCTTGTCTAAATTGTGGTGAATCTCAATCATTCAATATAGCTCTTCGCGCTACATGCCCAGGTTGCTATTGTAACCAAGCTATGGTTCAAGCAAATGATTGCCGTTGCCCAGTTTCTGCATGTGCTTCATTCCAAACAGAATGGAGAGGACATCCAGCAATGTGTATCGAACTCTGTGATGAATGTGACCCATTATTCATCGGTTCTGAAACAGTATATAACATCAGAATTACGAACCAAGGTACAGCTGCTGATACCAACGTAAAAGTAGTTGGAATGTTACCTGAGCAAATGGAATTCATCAATGCAAGTGGACCAACTGCATTCCAAGTAAATGGAAGATCAGTTATGTTCGATTGTATTCCTTGCTTAGCTCCACAACAATCTGTAAGTTTCTGCGTAAGAGTTCGTGGTATTGCAGCTGGAGATGCTCGTTTCAAACTCCAAGTATCATCAGATACAATCTGTAATCCTCTTAACGAAGAAGAATCTACACATGTTTTACAAAGACCTTGTTATTAATTAACAAATCTTTTGGATAAGACATTAATGGAAAGGTACCAGATTGGTACCTTTCTTTAATTATAGTATATCAAATCTCAAACAACTTTCTACTATTAAGAATACAAATTAAACCAAAATTAAACTTCAAAAAAAATGGGAAAGATCACAGTAAAAGATGGCACCGAAATTTATTACAAAGATTGGGGAACCGGACAACCAATTTTTTTTCATCATGGCTGGCCTTTGTCTAGCGATGATTGGGATGCACAGATGATGTTTTTTTTAAATCATGGATTTAGAGTTATTGCCCATGACCGTCGAGGACATGGGAGATCAACTCAAACTGCCCATGGGCATAACATGGATACTTATGCGGCGGATGTTGCGGAGCTCACCCATGCACTTGATTTAAAGAATGCAATACATGTGGGTCATTCAACAGGTGGCGGTGAAGTCATTCGTTATGTTGCCAAACACGGTCAAGGCCGTGTAGCCAAAGCTGTATTGATCAGCGCCGTTACACCCATAATGGTTCAAAGTAAAAATAATCCTGAGGGTGTTCCGATGTCTGTATTTGATGAAATACGTAAAAATACTGCTACGCAAAGGCAGCAATACTATGAAGATTTTACTCTGCCATTTTATGGATACAATCGTGCAGGGGCAAAAATATCCCAGGGTATCAGAGATAATTGGTGGCGCCAGGGAATGATAGGAGGCGTAAAAGCGCAGTACGACTGTATTAAGGCTTTTTCAGAAACAGATTTTACAGAGGACCTTAAACGAGTGGATGTGCCTGTCTTAGTCATGCATGGCGAGGATGACCAGATAGTTCCATTTGCAATTAGCGGTGCAAAGACTATAAAACTTTTAAAAAATGGAAAACTGATTTCCTATCCAGGATTTCCTCATGGGATGCCAACTACACAAGCAGAAAGAATAAATGCAGATTTATTAGCTTTTATTAGAGCTTAATACGATTGTTCAAATTTAAAAGTAGACTTCTTTCGAAACTGGACTTTTGATAAAATTTCAAAAAAGTTATTAAAAATAAGCTTGGAATACTTGAACTAGCAAAACAGCTTGGGAATGTTTGACAAGCATGTAAAATCATGGGTTATCACGAGATAGTTTTTATCGCTTTAAAGAGCTTTATGAAACAAGGGGTGAAGCAGCTCTATAAGAAATTAGTCGAAAAAAACCGATTTTGAAAAATCGAGTGGAACCCGAAGTAGAAAAAGCAACGGTTGCATTTGCAATTGAAAAACCTGCATAGGGGTCACTTAGAGCATCCAATGAACTCAAGAAACAAGGCTACCTTGGCTAGAGGAAGAGGGAGTAAAATTGCTCCGAGTGCTCACCGATCGAGGAACGGAGTATTGTGGAAGTCGAGAGCATCACGAATATCAGTTGTATCTGGATCTTGAAGGAATCGAGCATAGCAAAACAAAAGCTAGATCACCGCAAACAAATGGGATTTGTGAAGGTTTTCACAAAACGATACAAAACGAATTCTATAGTACAGCATTCTGAAAAAAGATCTACTCAAGAAAGGAAGAGCTGGAGGAAGATCTTGATAGTTGGGTAGAAAGCTATAACAGGGAGCGAACCCATAGTGGAAAATATTGCTATGGGAAAACGCCAATAGGAACATTCAAAAATTCGAAAAAGCTTGATAAAGAAAAAGATTTATCGGAATCTTGTAACCAGATGAGAATTACAGAATTAAAAACGCTAAAAGAAGAAGAAAACAGTTTAAAGTTTTCCGACAACTTTCAGCGTTCTGTTCTGTGTGTCAGATAAGTATTAACTGTCAGATTAAGTATTGTCAGTACAGATGAGGATATTTCATATATTTCGGCCTAATCTGGTAGGTCGTTCTCGACATTTTCCCAATTCCCTAGATTATTGTATGATTGCAACGTAATTAGCTTGTTTAGAATATTGATACAAATAGTAACTACCTACAGTTAATATCAACACTCCTCCGCCTATTCCAAATCCCAATGCTAATTCTAACACAGGTAGTGGCGTTTGCGCACAACATCCAAACACTACATAGCTCTGACCTGTAAACTGCTTAACACTGATATCACCAATTAAAAGATCATTGATGCCATCTCCATTCACATCTCCAGGCCCATCTACAAAATTACAACCATTATGATTATTCTCAATATTCATCAACGTAAATCCATTAGCACCATTGAGATTTGTAACATAAATTGCCGCAGGCCACGGTTCCTTACTTCCAAACAGTACAGAGCTTTCGCCGCGTGAGATTACACTTTCGCTTAAACAATTGCCAATGAGGATATCATCGATACCATCATTATTAATATCCCCGACTCCACTGACTGAATGGCCATTACCTTCTTGA
>JABDAI010000056.1 GCA_013289195.1 Verrucomicrobiota bacterium | reverse complement strand
GAGAAAGCAAGGAAAACACTTATATAATATCAATAAACACACAATACAATTTTGCAATGGAAATTATCGATTCGCCTGAAAAAATTAGATCTTATCTTCAAAAGTTTGAAGCTGCTAAAACAATTGCATTGGTGCCAACGATGGGAAAACTGCATAAAGGCCATGTCGAACTGATTAAACGTGCAAAAAAAAGCGCCGACATTACTATAGTATCAAACTTTATTAACATTACACAATTTGGTTTAAATGAACGTCCAGAAGAATATCCCCAAGATAGAGATCATAATAATGAAATTTGTAAAACGAATGGCGTAGATGTATTATTTGTCCCGGCACCACAGACAATTTATCCTGCTGGATTTTCCACTTACATTCAGGAGGAAAACTTGTCTAGAAAGCTATCCGGGCCTGCAAGACAGAATTTATTCAAAGGATATGCTACAGAAATCGTCATTTTATTAAATTTAATTAAACCTCAATACTTAGTTCTTGGCCAGAAAGATATTCATCAAACAAATTTGATCAAAAAAATCGTCCATGATTTAATGTATTCAACGGAGGTTTTGGTCAACGAAATCGTTCGAGATACCGATGGCTTAGCTCATGGCACGAGAAATGAGTACTTAGAAGAGTTCCAAAGACAAGATGCACGAAGGCTATTCGAAGCGATTCAAAAGGCCAAAGTAATGGTTGAAAGGGGAACAACGTCTGTAGAAAGAATAGTAGCTGAGGTGACGCATCATTTAAAACAATCTTTGAGATTAAGAATAGTATATGTAGCAATCGTACATCCTGAAACTATGGAATCTATGATGATTATTAGTCCAGGAAAGTCATTATTAACAATTTCAGTATGGGTCGACCAAATAAGGCTAAATGACAATGTTGTCTTATAAAATACAGGTAAAATGAAAGAGCTCAACGAAAAAACTCCTCAATATATCAACAGGGAGCTCAGTTGGCTTGCATTTAACCGTAGGGTATTGGATCAGGCACAAGGGATGGAATATCCGCTTCTAGAACGGCTCAAGTATCTTTCTTTTGTAAGCTCCAATTTAGATGAGTTTTTTGAGATACGGGTTGCAGGAATGATGCAGCAAGTGGATTCAAATATAGAACAGCAAGATTTCCATGGATTAAACACTAAGGAACAATTAGACCTAGTGATTCAAGAAGCGCATCAATTAGTTACAGATCAATACAATTGCTGGCAAAATCAACTGTTACCTTTATTAAAGCAAGAAAAGATAATTTTCAAAGAAGCAAATGAGCTTACTCAAGAGGAAAATGTGTGGTTAAAAGAATATTTCGAAGAAGAAATTTTTCCTGTATTAACCCCCCTTGCAATAGATCCGCAGCAGCCCTTTCCTCAACTTGCAAATAAGGCACTGTATATTTTAGTCTTACTCAAAGAAAAAGAACACGAAGAAAAAAACTTCATAGCTGTGATTGCCGTTCCAAGAATTTTACCACGAGTCATAAGTCTTGGGAAAAACAAACATGCGAAAACATCTTATATATTTTTAAGCGAAGTATTGCGTCATTATGCCTATAAATTATTTCCTGGATTTTTAGTAATGGGAGCCTGGGAATTTAGAATTACTCGAAATAGCGATCTTTACATCAATGAGGAGGAGACGGAAAATTTATTAGATAAAATTGAAGAAGAACTCTACAACTTAAGAAAGGGAGCCGCAGTAAGAATAGAAATTCGTAAAGGAGTCGACCCCAAGGCGTTAGATCCGCTCATAAATGCAATTCATCTTAAAAAAGAGTATATTTTCTTTATTGATGGACCCTTAAATTTGCTCAGATTATTTAGTGTTTATGAACTCATAGATCGGCCCGAGCTTAAATTTCCTGCGTTCCAGGGACATATACCAAGTGCCCTGAATAAAGTTGAGAATATTTTTGAGGTCATAAAACAAGAAGATTTTCTGCTTCACCATCCTTATGACTCTTTCGTCCCCGTAGTGAATTTCCTTCAAAAAGCAGCAAAGGATCCGAAAGTTTTTGCCATTAAACAGACACTTTACCGAACAAGTGGGGATTCAGCCATAGTGGATGCATTAAAAGAAGCTTCAAAAAATGGTAAACAAGTAACAACATTGATAGAACTCAAGGCACGATTTGATGAGGAAAATAATATTGAAAGGGCTAAAGAACTTGAAGAAGCTGGAGTCCACGTCGTATATGGAATGCCTGGACTGAAAACCCATTGCAAATGTTGTTTGATTGTAAGACGCGAAAAAGAAGGCTTAAGACAGTATGCACACCTGGGTACAGGCAATTACAACTCAGTAACTGCAAGAACTTATACAGATTTTAGCCTGCTAACTGCCAATACTGAAATTACCGACGAAGTAGCCGCATTATTTAATACACTCACAGGATTCACGCGTTCACCCAAATTTAAAAGTCTATTACTATCACCCTTTAATCTTCATCAAAAAATTCAGGAATTTATATTCAACGAAGCAAAAAATGCACAAAAAGGACACCCGGCACGTATTATTATTAAGCTGAATAATTTGGTTGATGAAGAAACAATTAATAGCCTCTATCAAGCGTCTCAAGCTGGAGTAAAAATTGATTTAATTATACGCAGTATCTGTTCTTTAAGACCTGGGGTGAAAGGGATGAGTGAAAATATAACCGTACGAAGTCTCTTAGGACGTTTCTTAGAACATAGCAGGATTTATTATTTCGAAAATCATGAAAACGACCCCATTGTATATGTAGGGAGCGCAGATTGGATGCCTAGGAATTTTTTCAGACGTGTCGAAGTTATTGTACCTCTTGAAAATCCTATTTTAAAAAGTCGCATGATTAATGAAATAATTCCCATTTTCCTTAAGGATACCCAGGGAACACAATTATTAAAGCCAAATGGGACCTATGTACCAATTTCAGTGAATGATAAGCATAAATTTTCAGCACAAGACTATTTTATGCATCATGCTTCTTCGCTTCAGCCTTGAGAAAATCTCGTGTAGATCTTTGTAATTTTTTTAATTTAGCTTCGTGGCGAATGACATCGTTTCTTTTAGCTCTATCTATAAAAAGAACGCCTTGCAAATGATCATATTCATGCAAGATGCAGCGAGCAAGAATACCTTCGCATTTTAATTCATGAACATTTCCTGCAAGATCTTGATACTTTAAACGAACGCCCTCAGGACGAGTTATAGGCAAGAAAATATTACCTGGGAAAGACATGCAACCTTCTTCGTAAACAACATCAGAAGGAGATAGGGACAAAAATTCTGGATTAATAGCGACAAAAGGCATGATTAACTCTAATGGAATTTCTTTACTATCCAAAGTAACTTTCAATTTATCGCCTAATCGCTTCGCACTTTCGAAAACATCAAGAACAAAGACTTGCAAGGCATGGCCTACTTGCTGAGCTGCCAATCCTCCTGCATCAATAGCATACATGGTTTCAATCATATCATCGGTAAGCTTTTTAAGCTCAACATCAAACTGAGTGATTTTCTCCCCCCTTTGCCTTAATATAGGTTCATCATATAATCGAATTCTTAATTGCATTTTATTAAATTGTTTAACTCTTATTTAATTAAAATTATATCAGAAAAAGTATAATTTACAAGCACAAAGAATTAGGTTTCAAATTTTGAAATTTCATTCTGTAATGCACCGGCAGTTTTATCTAATAGGCCGAGTTTCTTTCTGGTCACTTCTAGTGAAGCAATAGTGACTTGGGCGGTTTCTGTCAGGTGTTTTATGGATTCAGAAATAGCAGTAGCTCGGGTGGACTGGGATTCCATGCCTTGTAAAATCATTTCAAATCGAGGGGGTAGGCCTTGAACTTGTTGAATAACGTTACCTAAATGAGTACTGACGGTTGTAATTTCTCGAACACTATATTGAATTTTTTCGGAAAGATTCTCCATAGCATGAACGCCGTTGTGGACGGCTGTTAACATTCCACCAATCATTTTTTCGATTTCCAAGGTAGAACTGGCAACTTGATCAGCCAAACGGCGAATTTCTTTAGCAACAATTTTGAATCCTCGACCATATTCGCCAGCCTTTCGCGCTTCAATAGAAGCATTTAAGGAAAGCAGATTTGTTTGATCAGCTACTTTGGTCATAGTCGTAATAATACCACTGATCGCATTTGCTTTATCTTGAATAACAATTAATTCGACTGAGACGGCTTTATTGGCCTGAGAAAGATCACCCATAGAATTTTCCATAACCCGAAGCCCATCAATGCCAGATTCTGCTAATAAAGCGGTATCTTGAGCTACCTCATTCACTTCTTGCATAGTTCCTGTTAATTCCTTTGCGGTGACAGATATTTTTTTAGCAGAAGCAGTAATTTCTAAAGAAGCAGAGCCGGTTTGCTGGGCAGCGATTTCCTGCTGACCTACGGTAGTGGCGACATCCTCTATAGTGGCCGCGACTTGGCCACCCGAGGCTTTTACTTGGCTGACTAAGGATTTAAGATTCCGCGCCATTGTTTCGATCGCTGCTGAAAGGAGGCCCACTTCATTTGAAGGCGCTTTTCCAATCGTTGGAGTCAAATTACCTCGTGCAATACGTTCTGCGACTTTTGTTAAAGCAATCACAGGCTGTGTAATGGAATTAGCAACCAAAATAGCAACAGCCAACACAATAATTAAAGTCCCTAATCCAATAAAAATAGCCATATGCCTTAGCTGAGTTGCAGGCATAAGGGTTTCTTGCTTATCAATTTTGACGACCAATCCCCAGCGCATTCTGGGCAAATATTCCCAAGCAGCAAGAACTTTAATTCCTCGGTAATCGACTACTTCACCCGAACCTCGTTTACCCGCTAAAGCTTTTTCCATACTTTCATCTACAGCTTTTCTGGGAACAAATTTTGCTATCGCTTCTTCCTTATTGAGCATTCTTGTAGGATTTAAAATCATCATTTCGCCATCTACTATGGCGCAAATAATCGTTTCCCCAGTAACTCCTAAACCAACAAAATTTTGAGTAATATCATAAATTCTATTTGCATCTATTTGCAGTACAATAACACCGACTAACTTATGTTCACTTAAAACCGGCGAAGCTAAGTAAAAAATGACTTCACCCGTTTGAGAAATGGTAAAATTAGAGATTTGGGGAGTCATAAACATAATAGTATTCTTAAATACATTAGCTAACTCCGTGTTCTTTAAGGGGCCGGTTAGAAGATTTGAGTAATTAATAGGCATTTGACCAATACTCATATTAATAGCCCCATCGATATTAATTAAATACATTTGATTGAAATCAAATTGGTCTACGACCCCTCTAAGAATAGGAGCAAAACTATTTCTTAGTTCTTCTATTTGTCTAAAATTCTCTTCATCTTCTTCATGAGAGACGGTATCAATACGATTTAAGACTACAAGGGAGCGAATCACATCGGATGTCAAAGATAGAATAGTGACAAACTTTTCTTGATTCTTCAAATAGGCTCTGATTTCTCGTGATTGACGTTGGGATATAGCTCCTAAATTTTCAGAAACTAATTTATTAAGTTCTTTCGCGGCGTAATGATAGTTAAAATAGGTTACAATGCCGAGGGGCAGTAAAGAAATCAGAACGAACCATATCACCATTTGTATGGCCAACTTGCTGCGTGATGATGAGATTACATTAGCCATAATTATTCCTTACCTCGAAACCATTGTCTTCCCCATTTTTCATAAAGATCCTTTATTAATTGGTCCCATTCTTGTGGAGTTCTAAAAATTGTATATTGCGTAGGAACGACAGACATTTGGCTATCGTAAATTATGTTGAATTGTTTATCTTCGATTTTTCCTATACGTACAGGCCGATAAGCATCACGAGAATCAGGATCCATGTAAATAAGACCGCTAGGAGCCGTATAACTTTGATTTTCGATACTTTTCAACACTTTACTGGATGAAAAGGAACCGGCTTCGCGCACGGCTTGAGCCCAAATGAGAACACCGACGTATATAGATTGCATAGGATCGTCAATGGCTCGGCCTTTTCCGTACCTAGCGAAGAATTTCTCTTCAAATTGTTCATTTGCGGCGGATTCAATGGTTTGAAAATAACCCCATACACTGTAATCCCCTTCCATGGAAACGTTAGAGAGATAGCGCAAAGTGTTTTCGGTTATATCAAAAGAAATAGTAGGAATATCATGAGCCGTGATTCCTGCCTCACGAAGTGCCTTAAAGAAGCCTAAGTTCGACGTTACGCCTTCAATAGTATTAAGAATAACATTTGGCCGTGAAGCATCAATTTGTTCTATAACTGAATTAAAAGACGAATGATTATCTACAGAAACATAATTTTCCCCAACTATTTCTCCATTTAATGCGTAAACCAAATCTTTGATGATAGCATGAACCACATGAGAATAGATAGCATCTGAGCCGACTAAAAAAAACTTTCGTCCTAAATTTTGCATTCCCCAAACAACACCAGGAATAATTTGCTGATTTGGAGCAGGGCCCAGATAGACAATATTTTTTGAAAGCGATCCTCCTTCATAAGCCAAGGGATAAATTAATACACTTTCATGATCTTCAACTACGGCTCTAGTATTTCTTACTGCACCCGAATCACCAAAACCGAAAATTACTACGACTTTATCTTTTTCTAATAATTCTCGAGCGCCTTCTACATAATTCTCTAGCTTTGATCCGGAATCAAATGTTACAACTTCTAATGAATATCCTAACAAGCCTCCACTTGCATTAATTTCATCAATTGCCATCAATGTTGCCTCCATCAAAGGTTTATCCTCAATAGACATTGGACCTGTTTGAGCAACTAATATCCCAACTTTGACCGATTCTTGCTTTTTGATTTCTCTCTTGCAAGAATTAAGAAAAAAGCAAAGACCTCCAATTATCAGAACAACTCCGAAATTTTTGGCAACAGAAAAAAATTGAAACACTCTATTCATGAAAAATATAGTTTTCATTTCAATACTTTGATTCAGTTAGCATAGAAAAACCCGTAGATAAAATGTCGATGTTCCCCGAGATAATTTCCCTTATAAGATTTGAAATCTTGCCCTCTTTTGTAATTTGATATTTTTGGATGATTGTTTCTATCCCCCAACGAAAAATGCCTTTCTTAATTTACAACATT
>JABDAI010000055.1 GCA_013289195.1 Verrucomicrobiota bacterium | reverse complement strand
ATACAAACATTGATAAAATATATTCATTATTAGATTTTCAACAACTTGTCTTTTTGCCTGCGCTTTCAACAATTGTTTTCGGAGATATCAACACGCACTTTACAATGCCAGGGATAAAAAAATAGCATTGTAAGCCTTTCTTTCGGAAATGTTGGCAACAATTGTACGCTTGAATTATCGACTCCTGGACTTGATAATCTTCAAAATCTCTTTATTGGTAATCTCTGTATTGATAGTTTTGATAACCATAGTATCTTGAAACTTTCAAATGTATTTCCTTGTCTTAAAAATTTATCGATAGGTGATATTAGCGAATATGTTCTGAAGTTAGCCACCACACTGCCTACACTTGAAAATCTCTCTTTAGGAAAAGTTTACGGTCGCTATAATCTATCAACTGCATTACCAAACCTCGTCAATCTTTCTATTGGAAGTATTGTGCCTAATGCAATTGTTATTCCCAGAAGTGATGCTCAGGCTGAGGCTTTTGAGCTAAAAGTTGCATTGCCGAATCTCATAAATCTTACCATTGGAAAGATAACATTTATACCTGTCGCGTTAGGTGAGGGACTGTCGCGTAGCAATATCGTATTCAATTTGAAAAATATGTTACCTAATCTCGAAAGCCTTACTATCGGAGATATTGAACCTCATAATACCGTTAAACTTCCGTTGCTTACTAACCTTACTAACCTCACTATTGGCAATATTTGTCGTACAGCGACACTTGAATGTCCAGACAAACTGGATAATCTTGCTAGCCTCGGCATTAAAGATATTTCCTTGTCCGCCACTGTTAAGCTACCAACATCCCTGAACAATCTCAAGTGGCTTTCTATTGGAGATCTTGAATCAGCTAGCTCTGGATGGTTTTCTGGTAAATTACAAACCGTTCTTAAATTACCGGACACGCTTCCTAATCTCATAAGATTTTCCATAGGTAATATTGGAAAGGATGCTATTCTAAAATTGCCAACTTCATGTGAAAAACTCGAAGATGTTACTGTTGGTACTATTGAGGATAATGATACTTTTTTGCAAGTTGCACGTCTGACCGCATAAATCATCTATGTTCACTTCTTATTCCAAACAAAATCGTGGTTTACTTTTTGATATCGGGCAGATTCAGTGAACGTTGATGAACTGGAATATAATGAGTGAAAGCCTCGTCTTTATAATTGTGCTGTTCGATAAAGAGCGCAACTACAATTGCTGGCGAGGTGGTGGCGTGAGAAGCAGTTGTAGAGCCGCACTGGCAGCCATAAAGAAGGATTTTAAGTCCTTGGAATCCCATCAAACAGCTTCTCTTTGTGCTTTCCTTTCCTCCATTCACAAATATAGTTTTTTGACTTGATCCAGGGATTTTTTATTATAAATTAATATTGATGATATAAAAACATTCAGTAGAGATTACGAGTAAGAGTAATTCAATATATAGAAGAAGGAAATACCCAACGGATGGCATCAAAACTATTTAAAGTGAGTAAAAGTCCAGTCAATCGATGGTGGAAGCGTTATCAAGAAGAGGGAATTGGCGATAATGGTTCCAGTTACAAACGAGAAGTCCTTAAACTGCCAGTCTCACTTCCCTTTCTTAAAAATCTTACAGTTGGAAATATTCGCTCTTGCATCACTCTGAATTTACCAGCTACACTTAATGAGCTTGAAAATTTCACAGCTGGAAATATTAAGGGTACGATTAAGATACCAACTTTGCTTCCTAATCTGATATGTCTTCATATAGATACAATAGAAGTTTTGCTGTCAGAAACTATCTCTACTATCTCTGATTTGTACAGAGGCTCTATTCCTACTTTATTTAGTAATCCTGAAAATCTTATTAATCTTAGAGAATCTTACTATAAATAAAATCTGCCCAAAAGTCGGGCTTTTGGAATATTGCGTAAGTTCTGAAACCATGGCTATGGTTACTCTTCCTCCACTACCTAATCTCACAAATCTTACAATTGGTGAAATGCACCATTGTTACTGCAAATTACAGGATTCGCCTAATCTTACAAACCTTACTATTAAAAAAATATTTTCAGCTGCTTGGTTTGAACTACCCAAATCACTACCACATCTTACATCTTTTATCATTGAAGGTATAGAACCCGCCAAGAAAAGAAACTTCGATTTAGATATAATTAAAATTAAATTACCGGATTCACTTTACAGTCTCACAAGACTCTCCATTAATGGGCATAATGCCATTCTCATACCACCAAGCAAGCCCGATGGTATTAAGAATTTTATTATTGAAACTGGTCATGATGAAGTTACTCGAAAACTACTATATGAAATAAACGGGATAATTAATATTATCTGAACAAAATAAACAAGAAATGATCAGGCCAAGTTCCAAAAATTGTTCTATACAGTAATTTCAATAACATGGTCAAATTGATCTTCGAAAGGAAGACCTTGACGGCGATTTTCAAGTATTAGGGTTTATAACAAAATTAGCTTATCTTATCACCGTATGTAACCGCAACATAGGCTCTTTTCGGAAGGGAGTATCAAAAATCTTCATGAAATCATTCTTAATTTTCTCTACAAATGTATATGGGAACTGCCACAATTACGGGCTAGCTTTATAGTACAAAGATGATGAATAGTCCCAATAATAAGTGTATTAAAGTTCGGAACCCTGAGTCAACGATTAAGTTTACCAAAGTAGTTTTGGTGTCATTATTTATTTATGGGTCAACAGGTCCCTCTGCTGGTCTTTAGTTCTTTCAGAGAACTAAAGACCCCTGGGTAGTATGCTACAGCCTAAAGAAAAAGATTGAAAATCGTACGGAAAAATATTATTTAGCGTATCACCAATAAAATTAACGATTATGAATTTAGTTCCATTAATTCCAAGAAAAGAATCAAAAGGAAAGGCACCTGTCGAGGATAGTTTTAATAGAATTTCACAGTCTCAGAATGACGAAGTTAATCGCGCTAATGATGCACGACAAAACTATAATTTAAATGGCTTAGAACAAAAAAGTTTTTCTGACTATACTGTGAGCACTAGTTTACCCCTTGAACCTGATGAGGATAACCGATCAGAGAGTCCTATTCGTTTTAGAAATCAAACGTGCTCTACTGAAGAAAGCAATAGTACAAGCAATTCAGAGGGGGACTATCCCCAAAAAGTAATTAGCTCTCAATACAGCGATGATGAAGAATCGTCCAGTGAGGAATCAGATCAATCAAATTTTATTACCAGAAAAAATTGGAAACAGATTAATGATCAATTAAAGAAGAATGATCCGTCTGTCGCTTCGTTAAATATTAGATTTGTATTAACAAATATAGAACTCCATGAGCTGAGCCATTCTCTTAAAAAAAATACAGCACTAGGCCATATTTCTTGGCACAACGATCAAGATCCTTGTGACACTACAGCAAAAATAGAGGTCCAATTAATCAAAAGTAACAAGAATTATAGACACCATCCCAATGATTTTGTCCATATATTATTAAGTAAACATGTATATAAAAATTCTCAAAAAGGGGATCGCGTTCAAGTGGACCCGAATATTGATAAACATTTAAAGAATTGGAAAGTAAAAGCAATTTATGACGATACGAACTCTAGTGGTTATTACGCAGTTATTTATAAAAATGACAAGACCCATCAAATTGTTTTAGCTATTAGAGGAACAGAAGGAGGAGGGGTAGGTGTACTAAAAAGTTTGCTTAAGAAAAATAGTGACTGGAAAACCAATTTAGAAGAAATACTAGGTGGTCAAATAGTCGTAGGCCAACAAGCACGAAATTATCAGGCTACACACGATGCAATAAAGATAGCAGAAAAGAAGAAATATAGATTGTCATTTACTGGGCATTCATTGGGCGCATGGCTAGCAGAACTGAGTATGTTTTATAGCCAAGTATATTTTAAGTATTACAATGTAAAAGCGGTGACATTCGATAGTCCTGGGACTTTGCCAATGATGGAAAAGCTTCAGTCGAATATTGTAAATAGAAATACGTGTGTAAAATTGAAGGATCTAAATATAGTCACTTATTTAGCAACCCCAAATCCAGTTAACTGTTGTAATAGTCATATAGGCGAGGTCCGTTGTGTTGAGGTAGATATGGAGTGGACAGATTATGCAGATGATAAAGTACCCGATTGTATGAAAAATATAATAGGTGATAAAATTCAGGGTGTCTTAGCGATCGAAGGACATGGATTATCCAAAATGCTAAGAGAATTTGATCCACTAACAGGCCGGCCACGAAAATGTGATAAAATGGCCGATTGGCCAAGAATGGAGTATCATGGTGAAGCAAAAGACTTTGCTAGTAATGCAATAGGTCTTATGCAGGTGGGAATTGAGAAAGGAGTTAACTGCATCGGTTTTCAATCATCGATTGCAACGACGCTAACCTCAAAAACGATAGGTACCCTTGCCAATTGGCTCATTGGAGATAAAACCATTATGACAATAATAGGCTTTTTGATGAGTGTCATAACAGGAGAAGTAGATCAAGAGCAGTATTGGGAATATTTTAAGCATCTAAATTTGCAGGGCAGTGATTTAGATACTTCAAGGAAAAAAATTGAGCAGAACTTTGATCATAGGTTTGCGCTTGTTACCAAAGCTCATTTTAGGAAAGAAGAGGGGGGGGAGGGTTATATTATGAGTTTGAAACCGGGTAGTTCAGACAAATTTCTTTTTGAACTATACGATAACAAAGAAAATCTAAAACGGCGCAAAGATTTACCACAACCGGTAAAAAGACAACTGCGGGATCTTCTTGCAGCCTTTACAATAAAACAGCTATATGATGGTAAATACCAACTAGTGCCGAATAAAGGTCATGATCCGGAGCGGATAAAGCAAAATACACAAAGATTATTTCAAGTATTACCCATAGACCACTTCCAGTTATCCTGTAAAGTAATCTACATGGCTGTTTCTAAGGACAACGTACCTTCTAAATCGAAGAAAAAAAGAGATGTAAGTGTTATAGATAGTCCACAGCTGATCATAAACGATTTTCAAAAAGATCGTAATCTGCTCGTAAGATTTGCTAGCGCACCCGTGAAACATAACCGAATTTTTTCGACTTCTCCTGCGAAACTAATAAAAATCATAGGACCTAATGCAGATAGTAAACCCAGGATTGTCTCTAATGGTACTCCTAAGGCTCGACTGGTAGGGAAAAAAGTTGAGATTTCTATAGAGGATCTTTCAAGCCCATCGTTTTTTAGCAATTTTACTGCAATAAGCTCGTCAGTAATATATCTTAGAATTAAAAATCCAAAGGAATTAGGACAATTTGGAACACTACTTTTAAATTCGATTAATAAACCGCTTTTTAATAGAACTGAAGGGATAGACTTTAGCGGACTAAAGATAAATCAAAATACCATAAATCCTTTTCATATATGCCTAGCCTCTCTTTCCCAAAACATAAAATTGTTTCCTAACTTTACAAGTCTTTGTATTGGCGATATCGATATTAACCAGCTTATGGAGCTCGTGCTACCCCAGTCACTGAGTATTCTCACAAGTCTAGCAATTGGAAAGATACATTGTTCTTGGGCGCGTATTGTATTACCTGCAACGCTTGATCATTTAACAGACTTTTCTGTTGGCAGTATGAGTTATGGGTCTTGCAGTTTTAATGCACTCAATAAACTTGACAATTTAAAGAACCTCACTATTGGATATATGGAGGGGTTCATAGAATTACCAAATTCACTTAAGAATTTAATTACTTTAACTATTAAACAAGTTGCTTATTGCTGTGAGCTTAAATTCCCAGATTCTCTTGATTATTTAAGAAATTGCTTTATTGGGAATATTTCTGGTTACTGTCGCATTACCATTACTTGCAAACTCGATAAATTAGAGAATCTTTCCATTGGAAATATTGGTGAAAGAGTTGCTTTTGGTATGCCTTGGAAACTCAAAAAACTGATACATTTGTCGATTGGATCTATTTTCGCTTCTGATAATTATTTCTTTGTTAGGTTACCCGACAAATTGGATAATTTAACACACTTGGCTATTCATAATACAGCTCATTGGAATTTGAGTGGACGAAGATTCGACAATCTTAGGGAACTTCGTATTAGAGATATTTGGGATTGTTTAAAAAAGGATCTACCAGATTCTTTGCCTAAGCTGAGATCGCTTATTATTACTGATGTTTCTCATAACCCTGTGGATCGTTTCGCCAGTCTATCTAATTTCTTTAGTGTAGGACAAAATACTGTCGATTTACCTAGGTCATTCCGACTTATAGAGACGCTTCATATTGAAAATATAGCAAAAAATGCCGTTTTCGCAGTCCCCGCTTTGTTCAAAAAGCTGACCACGATAATTATTGGGAATATTGGAGAAAAAGCCATTCTTACCTTACCCAATTCACTTGAAAATTTAAAAACACTCTCTATTGATTGCATTGGCAAAAATGCTACTCTTAAGGTCCCAGCTTCATTTCCTCAGTACACAAACTTTACTATTAATAGAATTTTGGATCATGCTGATCTTGATATAACATGGTCATTGGACACGCAGACTGCAAAAGCCATGAAAACTACTTGGCAAAATGCCATTATCAAATCTACCGGAATAGGAGCTTCCAAATTGCAGCAAAAAACGATAATCGACATAAGTAGCAGTGAAAATTCTGATGGAGTGGTGATAAAACCAGTGAATATTCTAGATCATATAACGAATCATGTTAATGTTGTTATCAATAGGCCTGCAAAAACGGAAGTGCCGAGTGATGAATCCAGTTTATTGTGTATCGAATGGCCATAAACCCGGGGGAGGGAAACCAAACCACTTAGAGATGGAAGATAGGCTACTTATGGCCCTTGAATACATAAGAAAATATCGCACATACTTTCATGTAGCCTCCTCGTATGGAGTGTCAGAAAGTGCATGTTATAGGAATATCAAATGGATAGAAGATACATTGATTAAGCATCCAGATTTTGCCCTTCCTGGGCGTAAGGCATTGCTGAAGAGTGAAATGGAATATGAGGTTGTTCTGATTGATGGGACGGAAACACCTATTGAGAGGCGCAAAAAAAACAAAAACAGTATTACTCTGGTAAAAAGAAAAGGCATACCTTAAAGAGCCAGGTGGTAGTTGATAAGAAAACCAAGAAAGTAATCTGTACGGCATTTGCAAATGGAAAGCGCCATGATTTTAGGTTGTTTAAAGAATCAAAAACCCGTATGCATCCAGCAGGAAAAGCTTCATACGCATCTTCAGCATACACAAACCCAGCAAAAATGCTCATAATAGCACTCAATAAAATAACAATCCTTATTTTTAGCTCAAAAAAAAATTTCATAAAAAGTAACATTGATGGTTTAGTAAAGAAAGTAAAAGTTATTTATCATGATATTTTGTAGGTAACGCAATCTTTTTTTATTAAATACATTTTCTTGAAAATTCAAAATCACAAACCACACTTAAGCTTTAAATTTCCAACAATCCAGGAAGCATGTATCCCTAACACATTGCTCCCAATACCCCATATTTTCAAATTGATTACAGTGCTCTTGAGCACACCAAAAGTTACATTCCGCCCACTTATGTCAGGGAACCCAAATTTAACTAACTCCTGCGAGCAGGGCAAGAAAAAGAATCTACCAAACAAACGAGGGACGCCAGGGCGTTTGCATTAAAATTAATTCTCATGTAACAATTCGAGTAAATAATCATCGTTCTATCCCGCCTTTTTTCGCTTACCTCGAATGCTTCCTGGGATCTTTCTTGAGTAAATTTAATGATGTGTGCCTGATAATCGCTACATTCTCCGCTGCATATCCACTTCTTATTCGAGATTGGTCTTCATTAGAGCTCTTGCATAACCTTAATTTCATATTTCCCAATTGTATAAAGCTGCTATCAAATTGAATCGAAGCCTAAATTT
>JABDAI010000054.1 GCA_013289195.1 Verrucomicrobiota bacterium | reverse complement strand
GATGACTTACTTTCATTACTGGTTTTTTCTCTTCATTTATTGCTTTCATTAATGATAATCCTTCTAGGTCATTAACACATTTCTCCAAGTCTTCTAATGTTTTGCCCATAATCTTTTCCATCAACTTCAATGGTACTCCTTCTGCATCAAGATACGCCAAGTACTTTAACAATCGCCAACTTTCGGGCGATTTCTTTTTTAGATCCCTAAATAATAATTCTACTTCAGGGTATATCTCTTCATTTTGGCTTCGTCCTTCTTTAATTTCTTCATACTTCTTGATAAAGTCATCAACACTTGTCAACTTATGCTTGTTAAAATACGCTACTACTTTATCTAGCCGAAAAGGTGATTGACCTACTGTTTTTACTAATTTTTTGGTGTCTCTTTCATTTTTTCCTAGCGCTGCTTTTAAATATGCTATCCCGGCTTCTTCACTAAACCCCTCAATATTTATTACCTGCATTCCCTTTAATAAATTTGCTTCTCTTGTAGTAATGATCACTTTTACGTGGTTCGGACGATTTATTAAGTATTGTTTTATTTTTTCCGCCTCTTCTACATTATCAAAAATCAATAATATCTGTTTCTTAGGGAGTCGTTCAAGGCCTCCATATACTAAATTTCTAATTTCTTCAGGATGGGGTAAGCTAGCTGTTTTGATAACACCCAAATCCTTAGCTAATTGAAAAAATTCTTCGTCTATTTTCGTCCCTTTTATCCATCTTACTTGCCAATAACCCTCTTGTTTTCGATCATGCCCCCATTTTTCCGCTAAAGTGCTTTTTCCCATTCCTCCTGCTCCGCTAATCACAACTATCTGTTCTTTATCTAATTTCTCTTCCAATTCTTTTTCCTTATCATGCATTCCTATATAATGCGCTGTTTGCCACGAAAGATTGTCAGGCAATTGCATTATTCGTTCATCCTTAATTGTAACGCTTCCATCAACTATATTTATATTGGTTTGATTTTGATGAATCACTGGTTGTTGCCATGGCCTTAGGAGATCTTTGGGCATCACTTGCAATAATCTTTGTGCCCTTTGCTTAATATCCTCCACATTATTACCTTCATTAGGTATTAAAATATCTTTTTTCCCATTCTTCTCTATTCTATAGCTGACGAGAAGTTCGTTTAATTGTGTTTTAATAATCGATGGTGATAATACCTCTTGTTTTTCTAATTTTTCTTTATATTCATGAAGTTTATATAAATATTCATCGACACTTCCGGTAGTCAGTTCCATTACATGGATGTCTTTACCTTTTCTAAATTTTGCCAGTGCTATAAGGGTGAATTCATTATCTGAACTTAATTTTATTCTACGTTCGTCATTTTTTTCTCCTTTTTGCTCAAATCCTATATTCTCAAAATACGCCCAATACTGATCCTGCTTTATCTCTCCTTTTACATAACTTTTTAAAAAACCAATTATTGTTACAATCGTCTTATCTCCAACAATATAATCCAGTGACTCATTTAACGCCATTTGCCTTATCGGATTTATTTTACTACTCCTTATTCCATCTTTCATCATTGTCATTCCTCCACTAGCAAATGTTTTCCCATCCCCAGTATATTCTACTCTTGGCCAATCAAGCATCTTCTCACATGATCTGGGTTTTCCTGTTTCTGGATCAAAGCTTTCTAATATCCCGGATAAGAAATGTCCTTCAATCGTTAACACACCTCTTATCTTGTTACCAAATATGCTATCGATGATATTGTGCATTTTACTTACAACCTTTTCTGACCTCTTCATTTTCACAGGTACCATATAAACTCTACCTACATGCGGATTACAGCAATTTGCAGGATTCGGTTGCGCTAAATAGGTAACGATTTCTATATCTTCTAATTTTATTCGAGCATCTTTATCTCTAATATTCGACTGCAGTTTTTTCATCATCGGCACCGTTCCTGGACTATCAAATATTACCGCCTTTATATCCCCATAATCAAAATAGGCGTGACTATAAAATGCACTCAGTTCTGCTAGCCACGCCCCTAAAGAATGTCCAGTAAACGATAAGCGATATCTTTTGCTTTTAGCTATATTTATTGCTTCTGCTGTAGCTTGATAATTTCGTGCTTGTTGGCCTACTACTATCTTTTGACCCAATATTTCTTCCAAGTTCGTTTTCCAATCGCTATTTTTACTTAATAGCCCCTTTATTATTTCTTCTGTTCCGCGATGTGCTAAAACTACTTGATGCGTTTTATCATTGACGTAAATAACTCCATAATACCCACAGTCTTGTGTATCATTATAAATCTTTTCAACTTTCCAGTCTTTCAAATGCTTATCCAGATTCGGATCCAAAGTCACACTGTCTCCTGCTACAGAATTTTTATAGGCATGTTTGCTCAGGAGCCCATGTACATAATCATTGGGATGATACTTATAATTTTTATTATTGCTAATCAATTGAGTTTCTATCTGCTGTAAAATCTTATTAGTAGGAAGCTGATCTTTATGCCATGCCACATGGCCTAATTCTGTATTGTTTTCAATCGCATTATAAAATTTCTGTAACTGCGCTTCTGTCAAAGGAAATCCTATTTCTAAAGATGTAATGACCGGATTGTTTTTAACTAATTGAGTGATAGTTTCTTCAAAATGCTTTTTTGTAACTGTGCGTACCTGCCCAGCTTCAGCACTTTTTAATTCCACTTCCTTCTCTTTTTCATCAGCACTTGCCTTACTCGTCATCAACAAATAAGCAACTATACTTGCTAACACTCCAGCCCAACTTCCCATATTCCATGAGAGCTTATCTTCACTATTGTGATTTTTCCATTTCTCATTTTCAGCAAGGTCATTATTTGTGGCCTGGCCGTCATAGTGTTTTTGAAAATTAAAATTAAATCCCTTTTGCCCATGTTCAAAATGATAATGACGATGGACATGGTTGACCCGGCTACCATAAGTATTAGGAAATCTCTGAGTTTGCTTAGAACTCACCAGTATATTTCTAAATTCTTTTCTACAATGAGGATTTATTAGTGCTTTTAACATTTTTTACTAGTTTCTACTATTTTACTAATCATTTTGGATTACATAGACTTATGTATCCATTTCTGATACATGATAGTATCTTACAAAAAACTGACATCAAGAAGAATTTTCGGACATAATCGATGTTTTAGAGGTATTCAGTTCTAGAATTTTTTCGTAAAAAACTGGAAACACAAGCTTGTAATCCTGAAATTATAAATTTAGTCTTCATAAAATTCAAAATAGCCCACCATTTTCGATGAGCTCAGGGATTTTCACCCATCCATATCCGCCTTAGCAAGCCATATTTCTATTTCCAGATTCGCATCATCTCTAATCTCAAAAATCCAATGCTCCCGAATACCTTCCAGAAAATCCTTCACATTAAATGCTGTCGGAGGTTTAAATATAATAATCCCTGAACTAAATTCCATTTTTATCTCTATACCATTCCAGGAAGTGTATCTTAGATTAATGTATGGGATTACCACAGCATTGGTTCCATAAAAAAACAAAATTTGTAGGGCTCTTTCACTTTTATTCAAATTATAATAGAGATTTTGTTTCATGGAGTAATATTAAGTTCATTGGCACATACTTTGTTCAATTGCTAGTGCTGCTTGATTACCATGCCAGTGTGCTTCAGCCATCTCTGCATCTGTATTAACTTGTGCCACATAAGGTTTCCGAGCAATAGATGCTCTTTGCATTCCTATAGACACTTTTCTTTGTCTTTGCTCTTCACCTCTTCTAGTAACTTTCTGCTTAAAAGTTTTTACACCTTGACTTAAAGTCTGTTCAAAATCTGACAAAGTTTTATTTGGAAAATCCAAATTAATGAGCGCTAATTCTGCGACTGTAATCTCTTGTCCAAGATATGAAAAACTTCTGATCATTTTATTATCGTATCTCTCTTTTACCCTCAATCTGCCCTCTCCCATCTCTCGACAAAGCTGAGAAAAGTCTTTAGCGGCTAAGTCGTAAGGCTTAAACTCTTTTCCCTTGGGATACGGAAAATTTTTATACGTAATTCCATCAACTGTTATTTGTCCACTTCGATAAATTTCTTCTTCTTGCGCTACATCCCTTAATTTCGCATTGACCTCATTAATTTTCTCTATCAATCGGTTATTATCACCTTTTACGGAAGGCGTGCCACGACGTTCCATTCGGGTAAGTGCAGGTCCCAAATGTTTAGTTGCTTTTTGATTTTCATCTTTCATTTCCATGGGTGCAAATCCCTCTCTTTTCAAAACTGTGTTAATGATTTCTCGTGTCTGTGTTTTAAGGCCTTCCAAATATCCACGGTCGTTCATTTTACGAATTTTCTGTCCGACTATGATGCCTGTTTCATCAATACTTCGCATTGTTACTGTTATATGGGCATGCACATTTTTAAAGCTCTCAATGTTTCGATGAACTTCATCTTTTCTTGATTCATCAGGTTTATGGATTGCAACATGAGCTGCTACTTTGTATTTTTTAACCATTAAATTTACACATTCTTTACAGATCTCACGATTTTGTTCTAAGGCTAATTCATGTGGTAGTGCTAAAATAAATTCACGAGCAACTTGCGCATCTTTTCGTTTTTCTGATTGTTCCATTTTATTCGCTAATTCTTCCAAAGTATTGCCCCCTGCATTAATAAGAAAGGAATCTAAAACAGACTTTTTATTGCTATAATCGAAAGTTCGATTTGCCTGTTCGTCATAGACCCGAGAACAGCTTCGGTATGCCACGTGTGCAGGCACTCCGCGAGCATTTTTGCCTCGCGTTAGCACCTGTGCTCTTAAAAATTCAATCGCCATATTGTTGTCAATTTTTCACAAAACCTCAAAAGGGTACCCTACCCTTTTCGCAATCATTCGTTAGAATGTATATTGCGCCCTTAGACAGGGAGTTGTCAATCATTTTGCTATTGACATTCTTATAGCTAATGACTTTTTCCTTAATGAATATTCATCGACACAACAAGAATCTGACAATGAGTTACCACCAAAAATTGACAAAAAATCGAAACCAAGAAATCTCAACTAGCCAAAGAAGAAAAGGTTCTTGAAAACGACCGCAAAGATATGATTCGTATGACTGCGACGAAGGAAATTTTGTGGAATTACCTTTCTAAAAAAATTTACCAGGACCAAGAAGTAATTTGTATTTTTTTAGAGGAGTTGAAAAAAGCACTAGCTATCGCAATTTTTGAGTCGTATAAGAAATAAATCAATAGAAATACTTCATGGAAGCAAAGTAATTCCAAAATATTTCCGAGATCAATTGACTCGTTCTCCGAAACAGTACCCCTGGGTGTTTACAACAAAACATAAAAAACTTGCAATGCCTTTATTTATCAACAAAGAGAAAGTCAGGATGAACATTCATGAAACGTCAGTTGCAAAGGAAGTAGCTGATAGAATTGTATTTCTCGATCCTGAACAAGGCAGTCCTAAAGATTTTTTCAGTTCACCGAAAACAGATCGGGTTAAAAGCTTTTTGGAAAAAGTATTGTTAAATCTAATTAATTATTTTCAAGGGGTCTTTGAATTTAAAGTCTTTGCGATTGTTAAAAAAGTATCCTGATCCTCTATAGTACCAACAATGGAATATTTGACTTTTGGTAGTACAGCTGGTAATTTGAGAATAACATTTGCTGAAACATCACCCAATGAGAAGTCTTCGAGATTGTCTAATGCACCGATAAATTCTATTGCAGCTCCAGCTGAAATATTACCAATATTTAGATGAACAAGATTTGGGAATTTGGGAAATTTAATTTTGCATTTTTCTTGAATATTACCGATTTTAAGGCTTCTTAGGTTAGTCATTGAACTTGTTATATCGAGACTTTGTCTATCTAAAAAATTTCTATCGGAATCTCGTATATTATTATAGATGTTTCCAATAGTAAGATTTATGAGATTGGGAACCAAAGCTGTTATTTGAAAGTATTCATCGTAAGCTTTTGCTGGAGAAAAAGCTCTCATCATCCAAAGAAAATCTTGTTCTGGTCCAAACAAATCTCCAATATAAAGGCTAATAAGGTTTGGTAATTCTATTGAAAGATTATACTTGCCAACAATATCACCTATAGAAAAACTTTCAATAGGACTTGAAGAAAACAACTCAAGAGACGATTCTCGGGAGCTCCCGATGCTGCCGATCGATAGATGATTAAGGCAGTGAGCACCATTGGAAATTTTTACATTGCCATCAACTTTGCCTATAAAAAGCTCTTTCAAAGTGCAATAATGATACTTTATTTCCAGTGTCCCAGATCGCCCCACACTTTCAAAAGAAAGACTTTTAATGTTAAAATCAGGCGCAGTAAAGTGCTCCCACACTGATCCGAAAGCCAATGACCTAGCACTTGGTAAGCATTCAAAAAACTTATAAGCGTTAGGTTCTAATAATACATTAATTTCATTAATGCTTCTGGAATTAATTGGGATTTTAGTTAAATCCAGCTTGACAATCAGGTCAGCAAAATTGAGTTTGATTTTATTTGAAAGTAATGCGTTAAGCCGGCTTAATTCTCCGAGATCCTGAATTCTCAAACATATTTTTGGTCTATTTTCTTTATAAGATTGAAGCATCGAAGGTAAAGATAATAAATCATTCATTGAACTGATGATGCGTATTTCTGTATCTTCTTGTTCACAGAAACTCAATTTTTCTTGTATTAATGGATTTTTTGGGCGAAGTTCAGAATAATTAAAATTAATAAAGGCTTTTTCTTTCAAAAAATGATGTATGCTTACCAGTTGATAAATAGTTTTCGAAAGAAGCCGAAGTACAAAAATATTTTTTAGACTCAAAAAATTTGTTAGATCTTTAATTTCTTTCAAAACAATATCGTTTTTAAAACCTTGATCAAGAAACGACAAAATTTGAGGAAAAACGATACAAGATCTCTCGAAAAGGGAAAGCCATTTAGGATAAGTATTTAATAATATAGAATCTTCCTCTCTTTTTCCTCTTTGATGAAATGCATTTGAATCTATTTTTGCGTTGTAGATATTTGTGGCTGCTCTTTTTCTAGCAAGAAAAAAAGGATCTTTTGTAATAATTGTGTTCATGTTTTAATTTTTGAGATTCTTATATTTATGCAATTTTTATTTTTCGCAAGTGAAATGCAAGTATTAATTTAACATTGGGTGTAAATAAAAGTGCGTGGCAACTAATGAAGGAGACTGGAGTTTTTATCGTGACAGAACCAGCAATCGACTTTCAAGTGATGCCTTGGCTATGGCTTTTATCCATATTTCCGTGACTTTTTGATATTTTGTTGCATTACATAAATCTCGACCTGGGGTGCTTAGATCATTAACTTGTTCATCGAGAACCCTTATGAAAATAATCAAATAGTTAACCCAATTTTTAATTACACTCCAAGTTGCAAGAATAGTCAACAAAAAGGGGGGCTTCTATTGGAGAGAAATTATCTAAAGATTTACGCAAAGCGTTTACAGGCCAAAGAGAATTTTCTGAAAGGAATTTATTTTTAATGAGGCAATTTTACGAGGAATATAAAAACTGCGTTCTGAAACAGCTTGTTTCAGAATTATAAGTTCTTGATATGGGGAAAGTTAAGATTCTAGCACTGCTTAATTTAAACTGACCATATAGGATCTAGAAAGCCTTACTTAAAGTGTTTTACATAAAATTTTGGAATTAGCATTACTCCTAACATAAATCTACTGCTCGGCATGGCTTGCCTCTCATTCCATTTTGACATCCAAAATACCAATTTTCATGAGTCGCCCTAGACAGAGAGTTGTCAATCATTTTGCTATTGACATTACGATAGCTAAATGATTTTTATAATGAAATATTTATCGACACAGCTAGAATCTGACAATGAGTTATCACAATAGATTAACAAAAATCGAGACTAAGAAATCTCAACTTGCCAAAGAAGAAATCGTCCTTGAAAACGAGCGCAAAGATATGATTCGTAAGTACGACTTGCGACGGAAAATTTTTTGTGGAGCTACCTTTCTAAAAAAAATTTACGAAGACCAAGATCAAGAAGCTATTCGTATTTTTTTAGAGGAATTGAAAAAAGCACCAGCTAGAACACAAGATGAATTTCCCGAATTTTTTGGAAAAGAAAACAGTATTTTAGGTAGCAAAGTCCAATTAAGTAAACCTTAAAACCAAATGTTTTAACTTAGTTTCTCTAAGAA
>JABDAI010000053.1:7853-8223 GCA_013289195.1 Verrucomicrobiota bacterium | reverse complement strand
AAAATAGCTAGTGCTCCGAATCCTCAGGGTAAAGCAATTAAAACACAAGAAAATCTCAATTGTTCTTTTTGTGAAATCTTTTTAAGAGTAACAGAATCAGGTTCTAGAGCAATAGGGTTTAAACTACTTTTACAAGTTTTGATTAATCAGGGGTTGAGCGTTGTAGATATCCTTCATTTGCTCTCTACCAATAAAGCACTTATTGCAGAAATAGAAAACGTAAATTGGCTTCGTACATGGACAAAACTCAATGATAGAGATGTATTTCTTGGTGGTAATGCACTCAATTCACATAAGCAAGACTTTGAGAACAATCCTGGCAGATTAAAATTTTCTCTACAAATCTGTTATTCGGGTATTGGATCAGAAG
>JABDAI010000053.1:0-7843 GCA_013289195.1 Verrucomicrobiota bacterium | reverse complement strand
TTCAAGAAGTCTCAATGAACGGATTGATAAAACAATCGAATTTTTTAACGCTCCTGCTAATTCTCTTTATTTAAGAAACTGTAGATTATTTGAAATTGATCTTTGGGATGAAACTTTAAATCTGGAAAGTAAGATTTGGGAATTTGTAAAAAAATATAATTTAAAACTAGCTCTTGTATTAGCTTTAAATCACTCGGATCAAAAAGGATTTGATCCCTGTTATTCGTTTATTAAAAACATAAATGCCAGAATTTTGGATAATATTCGTAGTTTTCAGCTAAGAGTGGCTGTTGGAACGAAAAACTTAGATCAAGTGAATAAATTAATCGGACTAATTCAAAAATGTAAAAATCTTGCCCACTTCGGATGTGGAACGATAGGAGCAGGTGTAACTTTTATGCCCACTCAATTAAACTTAGATTCTTTTAGCTGTGGAAATATTAGTGAAAAGGCTTGTTTACAATTAAACCCATTAAAATTAACTTATTTTAAATGTCATGATATTGAATCCGGTTCCATACTGAACCTAAAAAATTTGGAGCATCTTAGATCATTTATCTGTAATGATATTTTTCAAAAACTTCAAATCAAAGGGTTTAAAGCACTCACTATTTTTAAATGCGAACATATTAGGATTGGAGCTTCTGTAGAGCTCCAAGATTTGCCGAATTTAGCTACTTTTGAATGTGGTAACGTTGAAGGCTGGCTCACTTTGGACAAGGGGCTTAAGAATTTGAATTCATTTAAATGTGGAAATATCACTTTAATCAAAGTAAGAAACGTTGATTCATACAAGACTGGTGAATTAAGATTTTCTGCGGAACTACCGAGTTTGACTTTTTTTGAATGTGGAGATATTGAAGGTTCAGTCTTTCTTAATGGTCCAATGGATAAGTTAGTTTCCTTTAAATGTGGAAATCTAAAACAGAGAAAAATCCAAACTCCAAAAAATAAACCCACTAAAGGCAGAACTCAAGCCAATGAATATTATCCTCAAAATTCTACACAGAATGGTCAATTATCCTTTCCATCTAATGGATTACCCAATTTAACTATTTTGCAATTTAAAGATATTGAACTTAACAATTCTGATTATAAATTTAGGCTTCCAAAAACTCATAAACTTGAAAATATTTTGTTTGGTGAAATTTCTGATGCAGAAATTAGAAACGAGTTGATCAAACTTAGGAATAACTTAAAAACCGAACAAGAAGAGAAGAATTTAGAGTTTTCTGACAATTCGCAGAATCCTATTTTGTCTGAAAGTAGTTTATCCAATTAGACAGGTACCTGAGCAAAATACTTGGTTTCGAAAGTCTATTGCTTGATGTTGATTAGCAAAGGCGAAGTGTTTTGGTAATAAGATTAAGGGCTTCAGGAGTGAAACCCTTGGCATTTTTTTTAGGTATAAGGGAAGGATTTTTTGCGAAGGCCTCTCGAACAGCACGCTTCGCAGCAGGAGTAGGGCGAAAGTCGGGCGTAAAATATAGATCGAAGGGATCTATTGGAGGGGCTGCTGAAAGCTTATTTGAAACGGTATCTGCGAGTTGAGTATTTTCAGTTGGAGAATTTAGAGACGGATTATTAGGAGAAGCAATGTTTGGGTGAGTAGTATTTTGGAGAGTAGACTCTGAAGTGGGGGGATCTTCGTGAGTCCTATTTGAAGTATTTGGATGAGGAGTTTCATCATAGGCAGGAGTAGTATTGGAGTTAGCATCATCGTAGAAAGGAACAACTGGTTCGTAAGGAGGATAGGAAGGAGGGTTATAAGGAGGATCGATCGTGTCATCAGGCCAATTTTCATCATTATCGTCATCATTTTGTAATTTTGATTCAAGTTTTTTTTCTTTGATGGTGAGTTCACGGTTTTTAATTTCTGGAGATTTGATTTTGGCAAAGGCAGTGGCGTGTGCACCTAGGATCGTTGAAATGGTTTTAAGTTTATCAAGATCTACTAGAGAGCCATCGGTAGGAAAGTGTTGGGAAATACATTCGGACAGGCGCATAAGGTTATACTCAGCGAGGTTAATTCCTGGATTAGTGAGTTCAATCTTTTCACAGGTATTGTTTTTTATAGCGTGAAGGAATGCGAGTTCTTTTGCATACTCGAGAGTATTTATTGGATTTGCATTAGTCATAAGTTTTTATTTTTTTTGTAATTTTTTTTATTGGGTTGGGATTGATTTTCTTTTTTTTTGATTTTTTTGATTATGAGTCGTATTTGTTTTATTATTTTTTTTTGAATATTTGATTAATTGTGACAGTTGAAAAATTATAGATTTTAGGATATAGGGTATGAGTTAAGAGATAAGGTTCGGTTACGGATGGGAAAACTTCAGAAGTAAACAGAAGCATTCCGGATTTTGATCATGCCGCCAAGGAAAAAGAAATCCGAGGAGGATTATGAATGTTTGAGTTAATAATGTTGTTTCAACCTTTTTCAGGTTCTTTTCATGTATTCAAAATTTTTATAAGAATGCAAGCTTTTTTTTAAAAAAAATTATTTTTTTTCTCACCCTTTGTCAGTTTATAAAAATATGCAGCAAGAAACGAGTTGGTAATAGATTGCGTTAATTTATTGGTTAACAAAAACTTGAAATGATTTTATACCTGCCTGCAAATCTCTTAAATACGTCACGTGAATTTTATTCAAAAATCAATTTTAAAGCAAATTGCAAAACTTGTTACGTAAGAAATACTGGGAGTTATGCGTTAAATTGAATAGATACACTGTGTGCGTTTGCGAGTGAATAAGCTACTTGAGCTTCTTAATAAAATGCCTTATGAAAATCATAAGGCATTAAAGTGACTAAAAAATAATGTAATTTAATTCTTATTTATCAAATTCTTCACCCTCTAAGGTAGCTTTTACCACTTTTATTTTAAGAGATTTAATAACATTATCTCTAAATTTGGCTTCAGCCTTGTAAACGATACGACCTTTTTTTCCATCAAGAATAAAATCCTCTTTAAATTCATTTCCAGATGGCTTGATATGTCCAATTACATTATAGCTTTTCTCTGGAAGTGTTTGTTTATTTCCTTTCAAAAATATTGAAAAGTCAACTGACTTAGCTATATCGAGATTCTTAGCTCTATGATCACCTTCTAATTTATAGACAGTTTCTACACCGGTAGTAGAAAGTAAAAATGACTTGCATTTTTTTTTGTTTTTTTTACAAACTTTTTCATCCTTATTTTGATGGTTTGTCAGCACATGAATCGCTATATCCTTATAAGGATTGTCGATAGTTACTTCAACAGCAAAACACTTTGTAACACACAACAGACCAATGGTTAATATTATGAATAGATTTTTCATTTGAATAAGATTTTTTGTTTCTAAAGATTGAATTAAGAAATCGTTATTAATTTCTTTTCAATTCAAGAAATTAGATTTCCAAAACTCTATTGTCAAATTCTATTATCAAAATCTAATAAAATTCCCCATGAAAAATCATAATGCACAAAGCTGTTTAAAGGAATATAAATTAATTCTTATTTAGCGAATTCAATATCTTCTAAGGTGGCCTTCACGACTTTTACCCTAAGAGATTTGATGCTTTTATTTTTTGATTCAACTTCAATTGTATAGGCAACATGACCTTGCTTTCCATTCAGTATAAAATCCTCTGCAAAATATTTGCCACATGCTTTATCGGTAGGTTTATAACCAGAATATACTTCTATATAGCTAGCAGAATCCACTTCTAAAGACACACCATCAATTGGGCAGGAAAGAATTTGTGTTCTGGCATCGTAACTTTTTTTTGGAAGTGCTAGTTCATTGTCTTTTAAAAATAATACAAGGTCAATCGAAGTAGGGCTAGGAGAAACTTTGGTTAAGGATTTTTCGTATTGTTTATATCTATCGGTTGAAGCAGCATGTTTACATTTTTTTTTGCCTTTTTTACAAACTTTCCTCTCTTTATCTATTGTTTTTATATGAATTGTGATATCTTTATAAGGATTTTCAATGGCAATTTGCATAGCAAAACAGTTTACAACTGACAATAAACCAATTATTAATATTATGAATAGGGTTTTCATTTGAATGGATTTTTTCTAAATATTAGATTAAGAAATCATTATCAACCTCAGTTCGGGATAAGAGAAAAGCGAAAAATAAACTTCTTCGAGCCCAAATTTTGGAGAATACTCAAAATGAATTTATTTTTCATCATTTTCTTATCCCCGAATTGAGGTTGATTAATTTCTTTTCAATACGAGAAACTAGATTTTCCAGATTCTGCTGTCAAATTTTTTATCAGAATCCTTTTATTTTAAATAAACTGGATACGCTTTCATTATGATGGATGCGCATAATTGCCTCTCCAAAAAGCTTTGCAACGCTTAGAACTTCTATCATTGCTATCCCTCGGGTATCAACAGGAGTAGTGTTTGTCGTAATAAGCTTATCAACGTATCCTTCTTGCAAACGTTCATAACCTCTTTCGTTCAGAACTCCATGGGTTACAGCGGCTATAACAGATTTGGCCCCATTTTCTTTTAAAACTTTTGCGGCACCATTGAGGGTTCCGCCGGTTTCAGTCATATCGTCAACTAAAAGAATATCATGGCCTTTCATATCCCCAATGACTGCTAAAGTCTCCACATTTTCTGCATCGGTACGTCGTTTTGCAACAATGCCCAAAGGACAATTGAGCATATCGGCATAAGCGGCTGCTAGCTTCAATCCTCCAATATCGGGAGAGACCACTGTAAGCTTTTCTCTACGTAAATATTGTAAATAATCACAAAAAACACTTGCAGCATAGATATGATCTACAGGAATGTCGAAAAAGCCTGTTATTTGTGGGGAATGTAAATCCATTGTTAATATGCGATTTGCACCCGCTGCCGCCAATATATTGGCTACCAGCTTAGCAGTAATAGGCACACGAGGTTTATCTTTACGATCTTGCCGAGCGTAACCAAAAAAAGGAATTACCGCTGTTATTCTTCCTGCAGATGCACGTTTTACTGCATCGATCATTATCAATAACTCCATAATGTTATGGTTTGCCGGATAACATGTAGATTGGACAATAAAAACATCAGCGCCTCGGACATTTTCCTGAATTTGAGTAAAGGTCTCACCATCCGGAAAAGTAGTAACAATTGCGCTCACGAGTGGCACGCCAACAAAATCAGCGATTTCCTTTGCAAGGGGTTTATTCGATCCACCTGACAAGATTTTTAAATTACCATTCATCATAAATATCAAAAATTAATAACTGCGTTACGTCAATAATTACTCTTACAATCTTCATTCTGAAGCAAACGAATCGTTTCTTCTAAAGTACTAACACGCTCAAATAATTCAGGCAAACGTTTTCTGAAAACCTCAAGTCTTTGCGCAAACATGTAAGAATAAGCAGGTGCCCCTCGCACATTACTCCCTGCTTTAAGATCACTATTGATACCACTTTGCGATCCAACCTTTGTTCCTTGACCAATTCTTACATGATCCGCTATTCCTACTTGCCCCCCTATAACCACATAATCTTCAAGAATCGTACTTCCTGCAATTCCTGATTGTGCCACTATAATGCAATGTTTCCCAATTTCTACATTGTGGCCGATTTGTACCAAATTATCAATCTTCGTGCCTAAACCAATACGGGTTTGGCTAAAACGTGCTCTATCAATAGTTGTATTGGAACCGATTTCAACGTCATCTTCAATAATGACATTGCCTACTTGTGGAATCTTCAAATGTGCGGCCCCATTAAAATAATAGCCAAAACCATCTGATCCTATAACAACCCCGGAGTGTAATTTTACCCGCTTGCCAATCCTACAGTAATCGAGAACTCTAGACTGAGGCATTAGAATAGATCCTTCATCAATAATGACGTCAATTCCTATATGAACTCCAGCTCCTAAAACTACATCTTTCTTGATTTTAGCTCCTGCACTGATAGTGCACAAGGGCCCAATCGAAGCTTCGGGATTTACTTCAGCTGATGAATCTATAATAGCTGAGGGATGAATTCCCGCAAGTGGTTTTGGCCAAAGTCTCTTCTCTATAGCAAGACAGAGTTTTGCCAATGCATGTGAAGGATTATTCACTCTAAAATAGGCCTGATTAGCGTTAGGATGACCTTCATAATCCGCAGCAATCAAGATGATGGAAGCTTTAGATGTAGGGACTTGAGCCTTGTATTTCAAATTACTTAAAAAAGCTAGATCGCCCTTTTGAGCTTTGTCCAAAGCAGCTACAGAAGTAACAGCTATTGAAATTTTTCCCTCAGTACTTAAGGGTTCTATGATAGACTCTAGTTCTTGTTGAGAAAACGAAATTTGCATAGTAATTTATAATTTAATTTCCGCTTCGGACTTTATTTCCTTTTCTAAAATATCTACACGTTTAAATAATTCAGGTAAACGTTTCTTTAATACATCGATACGCTGAGCTAACATATAAGGTAAAACAGGAAGACCGCGGACATAGCTTCCAGCTTCAAGATCTTTATTAACCCCACTCATAGCGCCTATCATAGCGCCTTTGCCAATAACCAAATGGCCGGCAATCCCTGAGTGTCCTCCAATAATGACATTATCTTCTATGATGCAACTCCCTGAAATACCCACTTGTGCCACAATTAAGCAATGTTTGCCGATTTGAACGTTATGTCCGATTTGAACAAGATTATCAATCTTTGTCCCTTCACCAATTCGTGTAATACTGAAGCGTGCCCTATCGACTGTCGTGCTTGCTCCAATATCGACATCATCTTCAAGGATAACTGCTCCAATCTGCGGTTCCCTATAGTGTTTACCATCTTTAAGCGTCGAAAAGCCAAACCCATCGGAACCAATAACAACCATGGCATGTAGACGAACACGTTTACCAATAGTGCAATAATCATGCACAGTGACGTGTGGCATGAGACAAGAAAATTCCCCAATAGAAACTTCATTCCCAATATGTGTATGAGAATTGATAACAACTCCGGCTCCGATAGTTGTATTAGAACCTATGCATGCAAAAGGTCCAATAGATGCAGTAGGATCAACTTTTGCTGTTGGATGCACGAAAGCGGTCGAATGAATTCCTGGAGCAGGTTTGGGCCACAATTGTTCCTCGATGTAGCGACAAATTTTTGCTAAAGCCCAAGACGGCTTATCAACGAACATATATATTTGTCCGTCCTTCGGTTCGCCTGGATAATCCCTAGGGAGTAATATTAAAGAAGCATTGCACTGCGGTACTTGGGAAGTGTACCTGGCATTGGATAGGAAAGCGACATCTCCTGCATCCGCATCGGAAAGCGATGCAATTCCTTTAAGTTTAACGGATAAATTACCCTGGAGAGTTGCCTCAGGAATGAGTTCCTGTAGGTCTTTCAAATCAAAATTGATATTCATATTCTAAAAACATAGTTCATAAAAAAGAAGCCCCGCTATTCATAACAGGGCTTCTTTGGAAAAAAGGCAATAATTTTATTTACGAGCATTTAAAAGAACAACTGCTTCTTGGGTGATATCGGTTTTTTCATCGGCATACATAACACTCGTCGTATTAAGTACTAAGTTTGCTCCACTTTCTTTAGCAATTTTTGCACAAACTTCTTTCATATCATTTAAATGTAAATTCATCACGGTTTGATTACGTTGAGACAAAGTGTCGGCAGCTTGTTGTTGATATTGGGAAATTTGACGTTCCTTATCCTGAATCAGCTTCATTTTATCGTTGGCTTCATCTAAAAATTTCTTTTTTGCCGTTTCTGTAAGAGCTGGATTATTAACCTTAGCTAGGAGATCATTATATTCATCTCCAATCTTTAAACCTTCTTGAATCATGTCATTGACTTCTTTTTGAGCATTTTCAGCAGCT
>JABDAI010000052.1 GCA_013289195.1 Verrucomicrobiota bacterium | reverse complement strand
TGATGTTTGAAGAAATATATTTGGAGTAAACGACCCAAGATTAGGAAAATTGCGTTGGACAATTCCTTCAAAAGAAATCCTATTAAGTTTGCCAATAGATTTTGCAATAGAATTTAATCGTGAGACACAAAAACAGCATTTTGAAAATTGTAATAAAAAAAACTTTGAGTTGCCTTCTTCTTCTTATTGGATTTTTATTTTCGTATACTTAATTCTGTTACAAACTTAGGGTAAATTTTTTTTCCTTTGCAAGCTTTTTTTGGCCTTCTCCTTCTTAAATCATCCACTTTTATCATCCACTTTTAATTGCAATCTTTAGCACTTTTTGTCGCTAAAATAGAAACACTAATGCTAGAAAATAACATTAATAATGCAGCAACTACGGGATGTAAAATTCCCATAGCAGCAAGGCTCATGCCAATGCAATTATAGGTTACGGCATAAATCATATTACCTCGGATGTTTTTCCTAATTTGTCTACAAATTTTTATTGCCTTAGGAAGCACTTCAAGCGTATCGCCTATTAAAATAGCTGATGCACTCGATTGGGTCAAAGCAGCCCCTTTACCCATTGCTATCGAAGCAGAACTCTCGGACATTGCAGCCGCATCATTAATACCATCACCAAGGAAAATTGTCCGCTTTCCTGCTTCTTCGAGTTCTTTAATGTAAATTTCTTTATCCTTGGGACTTAAACCCGATAAAACTTCTATGCCCTCGATAGTATGATAATGCTTTGATGGATCTCCGGTTAAGATTTTTCCTTTAATATTTAAATCTTTCAGTTGTGCAAAAACTTGGGGCAACCCCGATCTAAATTTTTCATTAAGTAATACAATCCCAGCTATTTTCCCATTGATACCAATAAAGATCGTTCTTTTAAATTGATAATTACTTAGGTTATTCAGGTTTAAATTTCCAAAAAGTAAACATTCTGTATGGGGAATGGTATTAGAAATATTAGAGACAAGTTCACGTTCTCCAAGATGCAAAATAATAATCTCTTCTTCATTGGCTTCTTTAAGTCGAGCTTCAATGCCTTTTCCAGGGATGATGCGTGAACTTTGTATACTAAACCGATTTTTATAGGTTGAATCAAACTTTGATAATGCACGTGCAATAGGGTGGTCTATTTTTGATTCTACTGTATGAATCATTGCTTTCAGCCATTCTTTTTTATCCTCCATTTCTGGAACGACAAGAAAATCAACAATAGTGAGATTTTCTTCACTTAAGGTTCCTGTTTTATCAAAAATGATTAAATGAGCTCGTGCAAGAGAATCTAGAAATTCTCCAGAACGCGATATCAAACCTAACCTTGAAAGTTTCCATAATCCACTCCATATGGCTATAGGTGTAGCCAAACCTAAAGCACAAGGACAAGCTACAAGCAGAACAGCCATACTATTAAAGAGTGCATTGACCCAATTGATACGCCCAAACCAAAAAAGAAATGTCCCTACTGAAACCGTAATCACTAAGGGTAGAAACCATTGTATAATTTTATCTGCTTGTTCTTGTAAATTAGAAGGTGCTAAACGCGCTTTTTCTACTGCATTCAGTAAACTATCCAAACGTCTCACATCCTTCAAAGCAGTAGGTTTTATCGAAAAAATTGCGTCGACGCAGAAAGATCCAGCAAAAATGTAATCTCCAACTTTTTTAACTACAGGATCGAGCTCTCCCGTCATTGCGGTCTCATAAACAAATCCCTCTCCCGCTATTATAATCCCATCCACACTGATTGCGTCACCAGGTCCAACAGCAACTTCACTGCAACAGTCTAGTTTATCTAATGAAACCTTCTCTTTCTCCCCTCTTGTATTCATTACATAAGCATAATCAAACATTTCTCTGGTCTTATTCGTTTCATCAATAGCCTTTTTTCGCGACCGGCTACTTAATATCTTTCCAACTGTATAAATAACTAAAACAATTGAAACAACTTCATAATACACTTCACTTCTGCCTGTTATTGTTGAAATCAATGACCCTATAAGCGCCCCCAATGCACTTAAAAGAAATAATCCTTCCAGAGAAAGTTTTTTATTCTTTAAACTCTTCACTGCATCCTCAAACAATGGACGTCCAAGGAGCAACATGACAACAATAGATGAAACAATGAGTGCTCCATGTAAAAATAGATAAGGCACAGAACCCATCTCAGGCGGTGAAATATTAATGCCAAGGCCAAAAACCATAGATTGCCCGGCCAAAACCAAGGCTAAAGCGATTTTCCAAATAAGTGACGCAGACCATTCCCCTTCACTATTAATTCCAGGATCAATAGACCTTCCACAACAATCTTTGATTATATTTTTATTACAACATTCAGTAATCATATTAGCTATAAATTATAAAAATAATCTATAAGCTAAGCTTGGGATAAAATCAAAGTAAATTCATTAGACTCCTTTCGAAACCAACTTTTTTGCTCTCTAGCATCAATGCCGCTAAAGTTTAAGCTGTCTCCTTGATTTCATAAACTTCCGTTTTCCATTACTTTTAAAGTTTAATTTAGTTTTTAATCCAAACGAGGTTTGAAAATTATTAAAAACTTGTTATTCGATGTATTATTCTTCATCACTCTCTAAATAAATATCCTTATAAGAATGAAAATCTATAAGATTTGGAAACCAATTTTTGACAGAGGGCTGAATTAGGTAAGCGCTATTATAAAAATAAATAGGTAAAAAAGGTAATTCATCTAAAAGGAGAGCCTCAGCCTTATTAAAATAGTCAAACCGCTTCTTTTGATCCAAGGTACTATTCGCTTGAGCTATGAAATTATCATAGTCTTTATTAGACCATCCAGACATGTTATTTCCTGAATTACTTGTAAAAATCTCAAGAAATGCGTTAGGGTCTAAGTAATCCCCCACCCAGCCTAAGCGAAATAAATTATATTCGCCTCCAGCTCGTGCTTTTAAAAAGACTTTCCATTCTTGATTTACTAATTCGACGTGGATATTAAGATTTTTTTCCCACATATATTGCAAGGCCTCGGCAATACTTTTATGCGCATCGGAAGTATTATAAAGAAGTGTAACCTTCGGAAAGCCTCCTCCATTAGAATATCCTGCTTGTTCAAGTAGTTTTTTTGCCTTTCCCACATTTTCCTCCAGTTTAACACTTGACCCATATCCAAGCGTTCCTGGGGGAACAAAAGAAAATGCAGGATGTTCATTACGCTTAGTCACATTTTCGATAATCGCCTTGCGATCTATTGCAAGGCTTAAGGCCTGACGAACACGTTTATCATCAAAAGGAGGTTTTTTAGTATTAAATGCATAACCATAAGTTGAAAAATAAGGTGCTAGAAATAAGTAAGGCGTTTTTTTATAAGATTCTACCTTGGATAAAGGAAGTGTTTCCGTAACATGTAGTTGCCCCGAACGAAAAGCACGTTCTTCAGTATTAGCATCACTAAGCGGGTAAAAGTGAATTTCATTGAGTCGGACAACATCATTATCCCAATAAAAAGGATTGCGCTCGACGACTAGCTTGTCACTTAAATCCCAACTTTTTAGTTTAAATGGCCCATTGGAAACCATATTGCCCGGACGAGACCATGCTGTTCCTCTTTGATCAATTGCACCATATTTTAAGATAGTAGCTTCATGGACAGGGTACCATGCCATAAAGGAAATGAGCGTTAAGAAATAAGGCAATGGCTTAAGCAAACGAATTTGAAGTGTATGATCATCTAAGGCAGTAATACCCACTTTAGAAAAATCCTCCAATATTCCTTTATGATAATCTTGGGCCCCTTCAATGGCATAAAACCGATCAGCATAAAGAGCCCCCAAATTTCTAGAAAGTATTCTCTTATAAGAAAAAACAAAATCTTTGGCCGTAACTGGATCACCATTTGACCATTTTGCATCATCTCTTAAATGAAATGTATAAACCTTCCCATCGTCAGAAATATCCCAAGATTTTGCTACTGCAGGGATAATCTCCAAGGTTTTCGGATCAAGAGTGACCAAACCTTCAAAAAGAGCTAGTAAAATATGATGTTCCGGTACACCTGTTACGATATGAGGATCCAAAGCTTCAGGTTCTGTCCCATTCCCTCTATGCAAAATCTGCTGCTCATTACCCAGTTCTACTGCTGTTTTTTTACCAGTACATCCTAATAAAGAAAAACAACAGAATGTCGCCAAGAATATTAATAAAAAATATTTATTTTTAATACTTTTACTGTTCATGATTTTTTAATTAAAAAATTTAAATTATGACTTGCAATTCTCCTTAAAAACCAGTCTAATGGTCAAGACTCTTTATTGAAGAAATAATAAAAACATAGAACTTACCATGGGAGCACCAAAAAAGAATTCAAAGAAATTTTGTCAAATAACCGGTAAACGTCCATACATCGGTGGAAAATTTATCCATAGAGGTATTTCTAAAAAAGCAGGCGGTATCGGATTACAGCTTGTGAAAAATCCTCGTCGTAAGTTCCGCCCAAATCTACAGCGTGTACGCGTTAAACTCGCAACTGGCCAAATAAAACGCATCTGGGTATGTGCCAAAGCTATAAAAGCAGGAAAAATCGTTAAAGCTCCAGTAAGCACTTATAAAGCTCCGGCCGCTAAATAAATTTGTATTTTCTTAGTGATATTGATCAATGGTTTATCCAATTGATAGCTTATGCACTCCAACTCCCATAACGGACAAACTGGACAATTAACACGATTTCCCGAGGGGAGCATAAGGGAACTATGGACTATTGCATTTCCTTTAATATTAGCCGCACTCTCCGGCAATCTAATGATCTTTTTAGATAGGTTAATTCTTGCTAATTATTCAACCGATGCAATGAATGCTGCAGCAACTGCGGGCATGGTCTGTGCTTTATTTCAATATGGAGCTTTGGGCATTAGTTCAATAGCCGAAGTTTTCGTCGGTCAATATAATGGATCCAAACAAAAAAGCAAAATGGGATCTCCTGCCTGGCAAATGATATGGTTTTCTCTTTTAACCTATATTGTATTTATACCTTTCGCCATTTGGGGAGGACCTTATTTACTTGCAAAAGAATATCTCGATTTGGCTATGCCTTACTATCAATGGTTAATGTTTTGTGGACCTTTCCTTGCATTATTTAGCGCTCTAGCAGCCTTCTTTATTGGCAAAGGCGATACGCGTTTGATATTTATTGCTACACTTATCGGAAATGTTTTGAATTTAATTCTCAATGTTATTCTTGTTTTTGGAATTAAAAATTGGCTCGCACCTATGGGCATAGCGGGCTCGGCGATTGCTACAGTGATCTCTCAAGCCATCATGATCCTTATACTTCTCTACGTTTTCTTAAATGCGAACAATCGCAAAGTCTATGGGACAGCGAAATTTCAATTTAATCTCAATGAATTTTGGAAATGTTTAAAAATTGGAACTCCTAGTTCCATTGGCATTATGATAGAAATTGCTGCATGGGCTCTAATTCTTAATCTTATGGCCTCGCTCAGTGAAGCACATATTACTGTTTGGACAATTGCAAATAGCATTTTTATAGTCTTTGCCTTTACAAATAGTGGCATGCAAAAAGCAATCATAACCATTGCAGCTAATTTGATTGGAGCTAGAAAAATAGATTTAATTCCCAAAATGATTCGCTCTGCATTTAAATTAATCCTATTAATCGCCGGCATCATAGCAATTCCTATGCTTGTAGTGCCAGATTTATTCCTTACTGCATTTCTTGCCAATGACATGCAGCCGCAAATTTATTATTACGCACGAATAGGGTTAATTGGCATGTGGATTTGCTTTTTTTTCGATGGCTTGGTATGGATTTTTGCAGGAATACTGACTGCAGGAGGCGATACCAAATTCATCATGATAACCAATGCCATCGCAGCATGGTTATTTGCCATAGTTCCTGTTTATATATTTGTAGTCAAAGGAGACGGTAATCCTTCCTTGACTTGCTTTTTAGTTTCTCTTTACACGATATTAAACTGTTTTGCATTTTTCCTTAGATACCGCAGCCATAAATGGAAATCTAAACACGTTATCGAAAGCGCTGAAGAAATTATTGAAGCTTAAAGTTAAACGATCTCAAGAAAATTTTAGTATACAAGCATACACTATTTCTTAGGTGAATTTTTGGTGAAAGAAGGTTAAAAATTGATTGACGGTAGTAAAATAGAAAGTAAATTTAATAATAAAATTATATTTAATCTATTTTTTTAATATTTTTTGATTTTTATTTAATACTGCATTATCATTTATTTATGGAATTTATAACACCAAAAAAAACACCCAGTTCAATTGAAAAAAAAGCACAGCTGCCTGAGACGACGGCTGCTGGAAAATTTGCTGGAAAAAGTGTCACACAGGAGCCAACAGAACAGAAAGCTAGAGCTAAAAGAACTGATAGCACTATTAACGGTGAGAGTAGTGATATTATGCATAGCCTTAATGAATTAAAAGAAAATTGTAGTCAGATGCAAAAAGCAAAGGAATTTAATAGACTCAGTTTTGAGAGTTTAGCACAAGAACATTTTAAAGTAATCCAAAAGCGTTTTGAGGAATATCAAAAAAATGGCATACTTATAGCGATTCCAAAAGATATTTTAGAACTTTTTGAACCCGTTGGTAGTGGTCGTTTACCAAAAAGTCCTGCTGATCTTCAAGAGGAACAAGTCGAGAGATTGAGAAATTTGATTGTGGAAGGAGAATTGCGGTCAAGGGTTAAATTAAAAGATTATGGTCAATTTGGACATAAAGATCTTGTGAATCTAGTTGCAGGAACTTTGAAAGAAGAGGGTCCGGAAGGTAAGAAGGCTGTTAAGGAATTTGCAGCGACAAGCACAAGCTTCAGAGAAACCTTAGCGGGAGGCCAGATACTGCCATTAACTGGGGAAGACTTAAGAGGTCGTTCTGAGAAGTTACAATTTGCAATAGAGAGTAATCTTCCATTAAAGATAACACTTAATAACTTTAAAGATTTTGCTATGATAAGTGAATTCATAAATAATCCTGAAAATGCTGACTTTTTAAAGCGTGTGGAAATCTTGGATATGTCAGCTATTCCTTTCCCAAATGACATTTGGAGCGAGGAATATCCTTTAAATCAAGCCTTAATAAATCGAATAGGTGTTGCTTGTCCAAATCTTAGTGTTTTGGGTCTGGGCATTGTTATTCATGAGCCACTTACATTTTCCAAAGAATTTAAAAATTTAACTTCTTTTTTTTGCAAGAAAACGGAACGAGACTTAAATTTTTCTTCAGAATTGCATAAACTAGAGACTTTTTCTTGTGAATTAATAACTTTTGCTGGCCACGCAGGAAGCCTGCCTTCAACTATTAACTTTGCTAAGGGTTGTAAACTCAAGTTTTTTTCATGTGGTACATTGGGTAATAATACAACGCTGAATTTGAAAGAACTTGAAAATCTAGAGTCTTTAATTTTTACTGGAACTGCTTTTTATTTTGGAGTAAAATTGGATCTTCCAAATGAATTTCCCAATCTAAGTCGTATTGAATTCAACGCCAACACATTCCAAATTGATGAAATAAAAAAATTAAATGACTTAAAAGCTAAAGTTGATGCCAAGGCAGCAGGTAAAGAAACCAGCTAACGTTAATGAGCTTTTTCAGATTAAAAGTCTGTCCAGGGATGCAAACTATCCATCATTCTTTAGCATTTTCAAGAGACTTTTATTGGAAACTGAAAAAACTAGATTATACCAATTCCTAAATTAAACCGACTAAAGGTCTCTTGAATTTATAGCAGATAATGACATTCTGATCGATCAAGAGGGCCGCGTATCGAGGTACAATGAACACTTTTGCGAGTGAAGCTAGGTTCATTAGATGGCATAAATTGGCATGTGGATATTCTTTTTGTTCGATGGCTTAGTATGTTTTTGCAGGCATACTAACCCCAGGGGGCGATACCAAATTCATCATGATAACCAATGCTATTGCTGCATGGTTATTTGCAATCGTACCTGTTTATATATTTGTAGTCAAAGGTGGAGGTAAGCCTTCCCTGACTTGCTTTTTAGTCTCTGTTTACGCGATATTAAACTGTTTTGCATTTTTCCTTAGATACCGCAGCCATAAATGGAAATCTAAACACGTTATCGAAAGCGCTGAAGAAATTATTGAAGCTTAAAGTTAAACGATCTCAAGAAAATTTTAATATACAAGTATGCACTATTCCCTAGGTGGATTTTGGGGGAAAGAAGGTTAAAAATTGATTGACGGTAGTAAAATAGCAAATATATTTAATATTATATTTAATTTATTTTTTTAATATTTTTTGATTTTTATTTAATACTGCATTATTATTTATTTATGGAA
>JABDAI010000051.1 GCA_013289195.1 Verrucomicrobiota bacterium | reverse complement strand
AATGATAAAGGAAATTTATTTAGTGATTGTTTGGTCACTAAATTTATAGTGATAAAAAATGATTGCAATTTTTAGGAAAATCTGTATATTCTTTTTTTAAGAAAAAATTCAAATTGTTATGATTCAACAAGAGGCATTAAATAACACTCTTCAAAAAGCTTTAGGAGTTGAAAGCTTAACTAGCCTATTTGAAAAAAGCGTTAGTTCTTATCCAAACAAAATCGCCATTTTCCATAATGAAGAATCGATTTCTTATAGCGAATTGAATTGCAGAGCCAATTCGATTGCTAATTATTTATTGAAGCTCGGGACAAGAGAAGGGAAAATAGTTGCAATCTTATTAGAAAGAAGTATTAGTTTAATAACTGGAATTTTAGGTGTATTAAAAACTGGTGCAGCTTATGTAGTAATTGATGCAGAATATCCAAAAAAACGAATCGAATATATTTTAAATGACACAAATGCTAATTTATTACTAACAGAAAAAGTGTATAAAGATTTATTTGAATCTAATAATTATGAATGTGTATACCCATCAGAAATTTTAAAAAATATAACATATTATGATAACATTGAAATAAAATCTGATGGGGATACGTTAGCTTGTGTAATTTATACTTCAGGATCTACAGGAAATCCTAAGGGAACTTTATTGAATCATAAATCCTTGTATAGGCTTTTCAACGGTCCCGATATGGTGCAAACATCGAGTATTGACTCTGTTGCACAAATTGCGAATACATCATTTGATGCTGCTATTTATGAAATATGGGCTGCGCTTGGAAGAGGGGGATCACTTGTAGTAATAGATAAGGAGATTGTGCTATCCCCTCAAAATTTAAGAGAGTGTTTTAAAAAATATAATATCACGACGGCCTTTTTGACAACTGGCTTATTTAACCAGTTAGCAAAAATTACGCCTTCTATCTTTAAATTATTTAATAATGTGTTGTTTGGCGGGGAAATAGCAAACGCTAAAATTGTTCGTGAAATTGTTAGTAATAGTGAATTTAGGCCGCAAAAACTTTTTCACTTCTATGGGCCAACAGAATGCGGTGTTTTTTCAACCTATTATGAAGTGAAAACGCTTGATGATAATGCTACTTCAGTCCCTATTGGGGTACCTGTCAATAGCACCCAGCTATATATACTTAATGATCACTTAGAAAGAGTTCAGTTAGGAGAAGTTGGTGAATTATATATTAGTGGGCATGGTATTGCTAGAGGCTATTTGAATTTACCTGATCTCACAGCAGAAAGATTTATTGCATGTCCCTTTGATGTAAATTTTAAAATGTACAAAACAGGTGACTTAGTAAGAATGCTTCCAGATGGAATGCTCGATTTTGTAGGACGTAAAGATAATCAAGTGAAAGTACGTGGTCATCGTATTGAATTAGAGGAAATTGAATGCGCACTAGAATCTTATCCTGCAATTTGGAAAGCAGTTGTAGTAGCACCTTACACTCAACAAGATCATCGCCAACTGATTGCTTATTTTGTGCCAAAAAACATAGAAAATAAAGTAACATCAGAAAGCATCAAAGTTCATCTCAGAGAAAATTTGCCCGATTATATGATGCCTAGCATCATTTTCCAATTAAATTTTTTTCCATTGACCACACATGGAAAGGTTGATCGTAAAAAGTTATCTGAACTTTCTATAAATGAAGACATTACAGCTGCCATAGAACCTCTTTTCGATTTAAATGAAATCGAAAAAATTCTTCTTAAAATTTGGGAAAAAGTCCTATGCATTAAAAACATACAACTTAATGATAATTTCTTCGATTTGGGAGGAGATTCCATAATGATAATGCAAATGATCGCAGAGGCAGCGGAAAATAAAATAACACTGACTCATTCTCGTATATTACAACATCCAACAATTCAATCGCTTGCTTTTTTAGCGGGAAACCAAGATGTCATTCAACAAGAAAACCCTATTGATCAAACACCTTTCGATTTATCAGCTATACAAACTTGGTATTTTGATCAATCTTTTAAAAATCTCAATTATTTTCATCACTTATTTCATAGTCCTTTAAAAGAAATTATTAATATTGATAATCTTAAAAAAGCCATCGGTTGTCTAATAGAATATCATGATGTATTTCAATTAAGATTTTTCAAAGATGATAAAAAATATAGACAATATTACTCTAAAGAACAATACACCAATATTGTAGATGAAATTAGTATAAAAAACTTGTCGCAAGCGCAAGTCAACAAAGTCGTTAACGAGCATAAGGAACAATTATGTAACTCCATTGATATTCACAAAGGCCCTTTAATCAAAATTGCAATATTTACTAATGGAGCAATCCCTAAAAGCCTTATGATAGTCATCCATCATCTCATTATTGATGGGATATCTTGGCGTATACTCATTAATGATCTTTCTAGAATATATAAAGGGTTATTGGAAAAAGGCTCCTATAGTTTACCATCTAAAGGATCATCCTTCAAAGCTTGGGCTGCAAAAACAAGAGAATATGTCCTGAAAAAAAATCTACTGCAAGAAACAAAATATTGGTTCAATATGGTTAAAAACAGCTTTTCTCTTCCTATCGATCATCACAAAGGTCCTAATATTGAAGCTAGCGATAGAGTCTTACGCAAAAGTTTAAGTCCTGAAATTACGAAAGGTATATTAAAGACTATCCCTCATGATTTACATGTAAATATTAACGATATATTATTAACTGCACTTTTTCAAGCCATCTCTGAATGGTCAGGACAATCTGAAATTATTTTAGAACTAGAAGGACATGGAAGAGAAGACATCGTTTCTGGCAATTTCGCTAGAACTGTGGGTTGGTTTACTGGTCTATTTCCTGTTTCCTTAAAGAGACGATCTGAATCATTAAAAGCATGTTTATTTGATGTACAAACTCAACTTAAAAATATTCCTATTAAAGGAGTAGGCTATGGGATTTTAAAATTCCTTAATAATGATGCTGATATTCGAAATCAATTAAGTTTAAATACTGCTATACCTATTAGATTTAATTATCTTGGTCAATTTGACCAGAATTTAAACAATGATCAATTATTCGAATTTGTTGAAGAACCATTTTCTTCTCCGAGTGATCCTCAAAATCAGCGTACGAATTTATTGATTATTGAATGTTGGGTTACTCAAGGCCAATTTCAAGTAAATTGGCATTACAGTGACAATTATCATTGTGATGAAACCATTGAAAAATTGGCAGTTTCTTTTAATCAAGCTCTTGAAGTTCTCATCGAGGAAGCGCAAAACCATGCTGTAGATATTTCATTAACCCAATACAATCTGAAAGAGATTAATGAAATACTGCCGAATATCAAAGATTTGCAATCAGTCTATTCGTTGACTCCTATTCAAGAAGGTTTTTTGTTTCACACAATACATGACCCAAAATCCCAAGTTTATCTTATTCAAACTTATTGGAGTTGTAAGCAATATGATACTAAAATAATGCTCGCAGCATGGAATGCTCTTATTATGAATCATGAATTATTTAGAACAAGTTACTTGTGGGAAGGATTAGAAAACCCGATACAGGTTGTTCATAAAGAGACAAAAATAGCACTTATTGAAGAGGATTGGAATGCGTTTTCAACCGAAGAACAAAAAAATAAATTAAATGAATTTTTAATACAAGATCGTAATTTTGGTATAGATCTTAAAGAATGGCCATTGATGCATCTTTCAACTATTCGATTATCGAATAATGAACAATTAATTGTTTGGAGCTTTCATCATATTATTATGGATGGATGGAGTGTTTGTAGAATAATTGAAGAACTAGATCATTATTATTCAACTCTTCTTGAAGGTAAATCCCTCATATTAAAAAAATCGCCTTCGTTCGGTAATTATATTGGATGGTGGAAGCGTCACGACTGCAGTAAAAATAAATTATTTTGGGATAAATATTTAGATGGTTTCACCTCTCCTAATCAAAATTCTTTTCAAAAACCTATTGCTTTGAATCATCAGGCGTCTTATTGCCGATTTGGTTATAATTTATCGCAAAAATTATCACAATCATTGTATCAATATGCCAAGGATAATAGAGTAACATTCAATACCGTGATGCAAGGCATATGGGCTTATTTATTGAGTATTTATTGCAATACTTTAGATGTTGTCTTTGGACTTACTATATCGACACGTCCATCCGAAATTAATGATGTAAATAATATTATTGGCCCACTTATTAACACTTTGCCATTTAGAGTTATAATAGATAACAATAGCTCTGTTTCCGAATTTTTACAAGTTTTGCAAGATAATTTAGCCAATGTTGTTGATCATAGTTTTTATTCACATATTGATATTCAAAGAGGATCGCAGGTTACATCCGGTAACCATCTTTTTAATTCATCTTTTGGTTTTGAAAGTGAACCAGTCAAAGAACTAGAAAAAAATCTTTCTAATTTTTTTAATATAAAAATCAATGAAGGTACACACTATCCATTGTCGTTGTATGTTATCCCAGGAGAATATGTGCAGTTGAAGGTAAGCTATGATGAAAACATATATTCTCAAACGGATATAGATAAACTCATTAATCATTATATAAATTTATTGTCCGATCTCATACAAAAAATTGATGCTTCGCTTGATCAATTAAGCTGCCTTAGTCCTGAAGAATTTAAGCTAATAACGAGTGATTGGAATCAAACCGAAGTCGCCCTTCCAAAAAACACTTCGTTTATTGATATTTTTGAGAAACAAGTGCAAGAAAATCCACAAGCTACTGCAGTCATCTATAATAATGACTCTCTGTCATATATTGAACTCAATGAACGGGCTAATCAACTGGCCCATCATCTTCAAAAACTAGGCATCAAAAATAATAATTTAATTGGTATTTGGCTTGAGCGTTCGCCAGAGATGCTAATTGCTATTTTTGGAATTCTAAAAATCGGTGCTGCCTATATCCCTTTGGATCCTATCAACCCATCGGATAGGCTAAATTATATAATGGAGGATTCCAAGGCTTCGATAATTATCACGTCTAATAAATATGATTCACTAATACGCTCAAATGTAAAAAAAATAAAGATAGATTCCGACTGGGATCTTATTGCTGAAAATCAAAGGCATAATCCCAAACGTGACGTCAAATTAAAAGACCTTGTCTATGTGATGTACACTTCTGGCTCAACTGGAAAGCCAAAAGGCGTGATGGTACACAACTTGGGATTTTTCAATTACTTATATTCAATAGCAAAACTTTTGGGGGTTCAAAAAAAATGTAACGCACCGGTATCCACAAGTTTTGCATTTGATGCCACGGTGACAAGTTTATTTCTCCCATCATTCACCGGAGGTGCTGTGACATTAATACCGCAGAAAAATGAAATCGATACTCTATATGAGCTACTGCACTCACAAGAATATTATCATGTGATTGTACTTACTCCTGCTCATTTACAAGCACTAGGAGACTTATTCGAATTCAGCCAAGCATCTGTAAATAATGTGGGATCCTTTGCAATTTCAGGAGAAGTACTTAATGAAAAAATACTGGAATTATGGAGGATTATAGCTCCTCAAGCAAAATTTATTAATCTATATGGTCCAACTGAGACCATTGTTAATTCTAGTTTATACGATGCCACGGTTCCTGATTCTAAAAGGGCCTCTGTTCCAATTGGCCGGCCAATTGCAAATACTCAACTTTACGTCCTAGATGAATATATGCAACCCGTTCCACAGGGTATTGTAGGGGAACTTTATATTGGCGGTCTTGGTGTTGCTCATGGATATTTAAATAAACCTGATTTAAGCAATGAAAAATTTATCACCGATAAATTCAGCAAATGTCCCGACGCTAAGCTTTTTAGAACCGGGGATTTAGTGCGTTTCCAAGAGGATGGCAATCTTGAATTTCTGGGCAGAAGGGATAATCAGGTAAAAATACGTGGTTTCCGCATAGAATTACAAGAAATCGAGTTCGTTCTGTTAGAATATGATGCAATTAAAGAAACTGCTGTTTGTGTCTATAAAGATTCTTCTGCAACCCCTCACCTAATCGCTTATATAGTTTCTCGAGATGAACAAGAACTGGATATCGAAGGCATTCGTAATCATCTTTCCGCTTCTCTTCCACAATACATGCTGCCTAACTATTATATAGTCATCGATAAATTGCCCTTAAATGTAAATGGAAAAGTGGATCGAAAACAACTTCCAGAGCCCAAGCAGTCGCAGACGCAGAAAACATATATACCTCCTCGAAATGTTCAAGAACAAAAGCTAGTGGATATATGGGCTAGGGTTTTGCAAAAATCAACTATAGGAATCGATGACAACTTTTTTGACCAAGGCGGGGATTCTCTAATCGCGGTAAGACTAATCTCGCAAATCCGTAAAGAATTCAAAATGGAAATCAGCATACGTAGCATATTCGACACTCCTACAATAAAACAATTAAGTGAATTATTAACAGATAAATCTGCCATTGATTCCATTATTAATAAAAATACGACTTCTTCAGGTCCTTCATTTATCATACCATTGCAAAAGATAGGCGATAAAAGACCGCTTTTCTTAATCCATCCCATTGGTGGAACTGTATTTTGCTATCTTCCATTGCGAAATTATATTAACGATCGGCCAATTTACGGCATTGAAGATCCTGGTATCAACGCATCTTCTCCGCACTTTAATGCTTTGGGAGAGCTGGCGAATTATTACATCAAAGGTATCAAAAAAATTCAACCCGAAGGCCCCTATTTGATAGGCGGTGCATCCCTTGGCGGTTTAATTTCCATAGAAATCGCCAAACAACTCGATGCAAATGGTGAATCTATTGAGTTTATAGGTCTTTTTGATGCATGGGCCTCTTTTCCTGAAGTAAGTAACCAAAAAGATTGGTTTGCAAAACATATGGCAGAACAGCTTCTTCAAGCTGGTTTAGATCCTAAAGATCCTTGGTTAGATTTGCAATGGCAAAGAAAACTGCTCGCTTTAAAATATCGTGTACCTCTTATGTCTAATAAAGTAATACTTTTTAAAGCAAGCACGCTGATGGATGTTTTTGCTGGACATGATCATCCTACAAATTTTTTGGATGCTTTTTGTAGTAATTTAGAAGTTAGATATGTTCCGGGTGATCATTATTCGATGTTTGATCAAGAAAACATAGCGGAATTGGCTGAAACATTGAAACAATGTATTCATTGAACTCATTTATTTTTCATAAGCACATTATCTTTAAAGGTTATTGAAAAAACTGAATGGCTAAATAAAATTGACTGGTTAACAATGATTTACGTTGCCAATTTTAAATTTTTTTTTTAGGATTTTCATAATTATGGAAATTTGCAATCAAGATCCTGATGAAATAATCCCTCAAATATTATTAAATTTACCCTGTGCTATTTGGTGGATAGATCAAGATCATAAATATATTGGCTGTAATATAGAATGTTGCGGTCTCGGAGGACTGCATCCACAAAAAATTCTTGGACGAACTATATTAGAGATCGCACAAAATCGAGATGGGCATTGGCCCAAGGCATTGACAGAAGAGATTTATAATGCAGAAGGGCATGTACTACAGACAGGGGATCCTGAAAGTAAGGTTATACATGCATTTCCTCCTAATCCTGGAGAAAAACCACTATATCAATTATGCAATAAAGTACCACTTTTTGATCTCAAGCGAACCATTATATTGGGCATGATTGGAGTGGGTATTCTTGAGCGTCAATATAATTATCCATTTAAAGAGAAGTTAGAGAATTTAAATCCAAATGAATTTATCATTAAAAATCATCCTAAAATTAAATTTGGCTGGAGTGAGATGTTCCATATGTTACCATGCAGCATTTGGTGGATAGACAAAGATCATAAATATCGTGGATGTAACTTGGAATATTGTCGAACACTTGGAATATATTCTCAAATGGAATTAGTTGGGAAAACTATACTTGATGTTGCTAAAATAAAAAAATGGCCGGCTGGTAGAGCAGAAAATATAGTCACTTTGGATACATCATGTATGCTTAGTAGCGGTGTGACGTATAACATCGAAAATGTTGTTTACCAAGGCAATAAAATGCCGTCTATACGTCAAATTGTTGCTAAAAAAACTCTACTTGATAAAAATGGAAAAGTAGATGGATTACTATGTGTAGCGGTTTACAATGGACAGTTTGGAGAAAAATCGAAATGGTCTATAATGTGAAAGTGTTTTATAGAAAATAAACTTTAACACACCTTTCTATCTATTATGCAAAAAAATTAATCATAAAAGTCAAACAACCAGGAGAACCTTACTTAGTTGATCTCAAAGAAATACTTCCAATGGTTCCATTTGGTTTTTGGTGGATGAATAGAAATCATAAATATATTGGATCAATTCTGCAGCTTGTCCTCTTTTTAATATAAATGATCCAAAAGAAGTTATTGGAAAAACTATATTTGAAATTGGAGAAATGAATAAATGGCCATTATTTGTAGTTAAGTCGATATATGATTTTGACGAATATTCAATGAGGGAAAAAAAGATTTAATGGGCGTGTCGCCAAAGAGCTAAATGTGAATAAAAAAGGATAAGAAAAGCTGGATTTTATGATACAAAAAGATAGATTATTTAC
>JABDAI010000050.1 GCA_013289195.1 Verrucomicrobiota bacterium | reverse complement strand
TCTCGGTGCTTGCTATTGCATTTTCTGCCTATTCTTTTTTAAGTGCGAAGACGGATTCACCTGATTTGGAGCGAATAATCAAAGATTTTGAAAAGATTGCTGTTAAAGCTATGGAAGAAGAAAAAGTTCCAGGGTTGGTAATGGGGATTGTTTCAGGTGATAAGGTTGTCTATTTAAAAGGCTTTGGAGTGAAGAAGGTCGGCAGTGATGATAAAATAGATCCGGATACAGTATTTCAATTGGCTTCTGTGACGAAGCCTCTGGTAGGAACAGTCGTTGCAGCAGCAGTCAGCCAAGGGATGCTCTCTTGGAATGATACCGTTAAGACTTATGTGCCCAATTTTAAAATGAAAGAGGATTGGGTGACGGATCAATTTATGATTAGAGATGCTTTAAGCCATAGAAGTGGATTCAGACCTTTCACTGGCGACGACCTTGAATCTATAGGTTATAGTTTGAATGAAATTATAGATCGCTTTAAATATGTAAATCCCGTGAGCAGCTTTAGAAGTCAATATGCTTATCAAAATGAAGTTATTACAATAGGGGCTCTTGCTGCCGCCAATGCTGCTAAAAAAGATTTTAATTTGCTTGCCAAAGATGTCCTTTTAGATCCGCTCGACATGTATCATACAGGATTTTTCTTTAAGGATTATGAAAATGCTCAAAATAAAGCTTATTCTCATGTAAAAGATGAAAATGGCAATTGGGCTCAGCTTTATACAAGAATGCCTGACGAAGAATTTGGCGGTGGCGGAGCAAGTTCTTCAGCGCGGGATATGTGTAATTGGTTGATTATGTACTTAAATAATGGAAAATTTAAAGATCGCCAAGTAATTGACGAAAAAGATTTACTAGAAGCCCATACACCACAAATTTTGACTACGAATACCGATAAGTTGACAGGCTTTTATGCTATGGGCATCGTTGTTGATTATCAGAATATCGAAAATTACCATGTTTGGAAACATTCAGGAGCTTTTACAACAGGGATACGCAGTATCATTTACATGCTTCCGGAAGAGAAAATAGGGATTGTTATTCTTACAAATGTATTTCCTTCGGGCCTCCCGGAAGGTCTGGCACGGGCTTTTACGATTTTATATAAAACAGGTGATAAAGCCCATGGCTTAAATATTGCTCTTGGAGGTAAAAATCCAGAAGAACGTGGACTTTTCATTACCTATAATTATGGTCAAGATAAGGAATTGGCAGAGTCTGGGTATGAAGATGTCAGCCGTTCAATGGTAAGTGACATTCAAAGTCTATTAGGAAAAGGAGTTGCTTTCGAAGAAATTGAACCTGCTTTACCGTTAGAACGTTATGTAGGAATTTATAAGAGCAATTACTACGACCTCCTTGAAGTTAAACTGGTCAATGAGGGTCTTGAAGCTTATGTAGGAAAAAATCGTACACATTTTAATCTCAAGCATACAACAGGTAATATTTTTTCTTATGAATTTTTAGATACCTCCAAAGAACCTCAAAAAGGTTTGTTCACCTTTGAGGTTGATAATCAAGGTAATGTAACGAGTGTCAAACTCGAGTACTTTGATGCGGACGTTTTTACGAAAGTTTCGGAAAAGAAGTAGGTGCAGGAAATAAGTGATATGATGCCCAGAGCTATAAAATTCAATCTAGCTTTCGCTACAACTCTTTTATGCTGCATCACTAATTTACAGGGCGCAAGTCCATCCCCCAATAAAGGAGGGCCTTTCTTATATATTGATAATAAAATGCGTTCCAAGGTGTATGTTCGCAATATTCCAACGCAATATTATGGGAAGCACGGGTCCATTATTTACTATAGCCCTGAGGAATTTAGACCTCTAGAGGCGGGGAGTGCAAAATCTCATGATTTCTTTTCTAATCAATGGTTTGGTTGTCCAACCTCTAAATGTGCAAAAATCACATTAATTAATGATGATGCTTCTGATTCTTTAAAATGGGAAGAGCCTTTGGTTGTTGAAATGAATGGAAAAGGCATCTCGAACGCTATATTCCAACCTAATAGAGTGCGCGATAAGGTTAATAAAAAAGATAACACAATTCAAATCACCTATAACGTTGTTTGGAACATCAATGGATGGCAGATTTCTCTTAAAGATGAAGATGTTGCTATCGAAGAATAGTTCAATGGTTATTGTACCTGTTCGTAATCACCATGATAACAATGTTGATATCCACAATAACCACCAATCGTCAACAATATTCCGCCACCTATCCCTAAGGACAATCCGAGTATCAAAGGAGTATTACTAGGGGGAGACGAGGGAGGCTTGGGCACATAAGATCCAAATACTACATAACTTTGACCTACATTATTACCAATTTTTGGAGCACCAATTAAGATATCATCTATTCCATCTCCATTAATATCACCTACGCCACTTACAGTCTCACCAGTATATCCATAAGCACGGCCATTCATAGTAAAACCATTATGGCCATTAAGAGCAGCAAGATCTATCACTCGGGGCCATGACTTATTATTACCAAAGATTATATAGCTTTGACCGACAGAACCATTAGCCTGTGGTGCCCCAATTAAAATATCATCAATTCCATCCCCATTAACATCTCCTGCACCGCTTACAGAAACTCCACTGCGATCATCTGGCTGAGCGCCATTAATAATGAAACCATTATTACCATCGAGATCAGCAAGATTGATAGATGAAGGCCACATTTTTTTGCGACCAAAAATCACATAGCTTTGACCTCTTCGATTCGTACCAAGGGCGGAGCCAACCGAACCAATTATAACATCAGCTATACCATCCCCATTAACATCTCCTGCTCTACTGACTGAAATAGACTCAAAAACTTCACCTGAAACACCATTAAGGATAAAACCATTTGTGCCATTAAGAGTACCAAGATTTATTATCGCAGGCCATGATTTATTACTACCAAATATCACATAACTTTGCCCTGCTTTAATATTGGCACCTTCGGCACCAATTAAGATATCATCTATTCCATCTCCATTGACATCCCCTGCTTCACTTACTGAAGCGCCACTGTAATCACCTGAGTGAATGCCATCAAGAGCAAATCCATTTGTCCCATTAAGACTTGAAATATTTATTACTGCAGACCACGGCCCTTCACTTCCAAATACTACATAGCTTTGCCCAGCCCAGTTATTATATCTTTGATCACCAATTAAGATATCATCGATTCCATCTCCATTAACATCTCCTGCTTCACTTACAAAAAACCGTCCATTCGACCTTTCAATGCCCTTGATTTGGAAACCATTCTTTCCATCAAGTTTTCTAAGATCCATTACTGCAGGCCACGGCTCTATACTACCGAATATTACTGAACTTGCTGCAGAACCAGCACTTAAGAAATCCTCTATTCCATCTCCATTAATATCCCCTGCTCCGCTTACACTCTGACCATTGTTTAAGAATGCACCGCTCATAGTAAAACCATTATTACCATCGAGACTAGCAAGATTAATATTTGTAGGCCATGATTTATTACTACCAAATATTACATAGCTTTGGCCTGGAGAGTCGCCACTAATACAAGCACCAATTATGATATCATTAAAACCATCTCCATTGACGTCTCCTGCTCCACGGAGAGAACAACCACTCTGGTCGTCTGGATTAATGCCATTAATAGTAAAACCATTCGTCCCATTTAGATTTGCAAGATAAAAAACTGCAGGAAAATTTTCAAATTGCTCTTCACTATAGGCGGCTCTAACAAAAATGCTAATACAAACACACGCTAAAATAGCGTTCCTCATTCTAAACTTTAAAAAAAATTTCATAAAAAATAACATGGATGATTTAACTAAGACGATAAAAAATCATTCTTAAACAATTTTTGATATGGTCAACTTTTTTTTAAAAACTTTTTCTCGAGAACTCATCCCACGTTCATACTATCAGAGCTTGCTTTGATCTTTAATTTAGGCATCTTAGAGTTCATGGTCGGTAGTCCACTTTTAGCAATTTTTTTAGGAATAATTTCTGCAATTTTATTCAATCTGGCCTTTCCTGGTGGTCCGTGTCCTCTGTTAGCTTGGGTTAGCATGGTCCCGATAATATTTCTTTTAAATTCACAACCCAAACTTTCTTGCCTGGGCTGGACTAGCTACGGAATTTGTTTTTCGTTTGGAGCAATCTATTGGCTCTATTCTTATCTAGACTTTGTCTTACAGCTTTCAAAATGGCTAACAATAACTCTTTTGTTTTTGTGCATTCTTATTAGCGCTGTCCCCTATATTGTCACGGGTTATCTCGTACCTCGCTTTCAATTATTCCGTGGAGCTTGGGGACCGTTCAAAGTGGCGGCCCTTTTATCTTCTTTTGTAGCTTTATGGCCTGTTCCTTTTCCTGGGGATCTTTCCATGAGCTTCTATCGGATCCCAATATTAACTCAAATTGCTGATATTGGAGGCGGCCACTTAGTCCACTTTATGATTATCTGGGTTAATGGACTTATTGTAAAAGGTTTGTTAAATTTAATATATAAAAGATGGCTTCCTTTTTATGTTTGGATGAACTTGCTTGCCATCTTCTTTTTTATTTTTGCTTATGGCTACTTAAGATTCAATCAATATGAAACTCTTTATAAAAAATCTCTAGCAAATGATTTTATAAAAATAGGCTACGTCCAACCGAATTTACCTGGCTCAGATCTTTCTTCATTATTTGGTGACTATTTATCTCCAGATGAAAAAATCAATGATTTTTCCACAGCTATATCTTTTACTGATAAACTCATTGAAGAGGAGAAAAAATTAGATTTAATCGTTTGGCCTGAAACACCGCTAGATATACCCTACCATCACCACGATGGGGTTCGAGAAGCGATACATGATTTTACACGCAAAAGTTACGATACTCCTTTTGTTTTTGTGACCATGTATCCATGGAGTGGTTTAAGCAAAAATCCTTTTATGGATGGGCAAAATACTTTATATTTAATCAAAGACAATGAAGTCTCCTATCCGTATCATAAAATAAAATTGATTCCTTTTTCTGAATTCCTTCCTGGCGAAAAACAATTTCCTTTTCTTAGGAAAATTTTCCCTTTGGTAGGACAATTGACCCCAGGCGATAAAACGGATTTTATTGAGTTAGGAAATAAATTGCGCCTGATACCGCTCATTTGCTATGATGGCATTTTCCCTAATTTTGTCCGCAAATTTGCAATCAAAGGAGGCAATGTATTCATTTCCTTAGATAACGATACTAATTTTGGTCCTACTAAAGCTTCAGAAGTTCATGCTTCGGTAATGTATTACCGAACAATAGAAAATCGAAAACCCATGATTCGTCTTAGCAACTCAGGCCCTTCATTTACTCTTCTCTCAAATGGGAAATTTCTAAACGGAAGCGAGATCTCTTTATACAAAAAAGGTTTCCGTGCAGTTTCTATTTTGCCTGGAAATTTAAACAAAACCATCTACCAGCACTTTGGATGGTGCTTTCCTTACGCTATTTTGATAATCATGTTTTTGTTGATTTTATTTGAACTACGCTTATTAAGCTTTCAAAGCTTTATTAAACCTTTTAGATCGCATTTAAAATTTCATTGACTTCAATTTTATAAGGAAGACGATAAACTATAATTTTCTAAAATTAAATTTTCATCAAAAACCTATGATTTCAATTGATTCCATTTATGCCTATTATACTAAACCTCTTGGTGTAATAAGAACCTTATATCAATGTGTTTACACACCCTCACCTCGGATTAAGTTGACTGATAAAGAACTTACTGAGAGAAAGTGTTTACAAATGCGTAGTGTTCTTAATCTAATAAAGAAGGGTAATTCCAAAGATTATGAAACAACAATTCGTCTAGGTTTTGAATTGGTTAAGATACGTGGCGATGCAAAGATCGAAGATGAAAACGAATATCAACAAATGCTAAAGAAATTAGTTGACAATCATTGCGATGTCAAATCTGGCATATTGAATTTACTCTTGGTAGCAAAGGAGAAATCTTTCGGTATTGTTAATTATGTAGGAAACTGTCCAGATCTATTTTTTAATGATCTTATCGAAAAAATTATTCAGTCTCAATTTTCAAAAAGTGATAAATTGGAGACAATTAATAGAATATTAAATTGTTATCATAAGTATATAACTGATCTCATTGAGGTTTATAGCGAGAAGCCCGATGAAAATCCATCGCCTACTGAACAACTATTAAATCTTCTAGAAAAATACAGTGAAGGTAAAATATCCCTAAAAATTTTTGCAACAAAAGAAATAGAATCCTTATTGCAGTCTTATAAAATTGCTTTAAATCATTTATTGAAATTATCTAAAGAATATTCATGGCGAGAATGTTTAGATAATCTCGGTAGTGCCTTTGCGGCTAATTATAAAATAGAATATATTAACGCTCTATTTAAATTGATTACAGTTATTCCTGATTGTAGCTTAAAGAAAAAACTATGTGAGATAACTGTAAATTATTTAACATTCATGCAATTTAATGAGGAGTTAACAATAATTACAACCAGCGTTCAGAGATTTTTTGGAATAGTGGGTGTGTGTGTAGGCATTAATGTGATATCCAGTACATACATATATGCATTAGCCTATGCAACTTTGATAATTGCTATATCTACATTTATGTTATCACCGCTAGTGAGCTTTGAAAAACATCATCCATCAATTCATAATTTTATCGTTTTTAATAATAACATATTATGTCCATTGTTGTATTTATATGCAACAATTGTCAATTTCTATATAATAGGAAGTTTTATATATTCTTAATTGTTGAAACATTGGATAAATTAAAAACATTTCTATACAAGGTGGGAAGCTTTCGTTCTTCCCAGAGAAATTGGATAATCTAATAATGCTAGCAATTGGAGATATCACTGGCGCTTTTCACTTTTAATGACGCTGGTCCTACTCCTGGAAAAGAAACAAGCAAAAAAGAAATTTGCTGCTGTCAGTAAAGTGCATAAAATCTAAATTAATTTATTTGATCAAATTGAAAGCTCTCGAATAATTGCCATTTTTGGAATTTATGCGAAGCTCTTTTTTTGGAAACAAATGTTTGACATTTATTAAAAATGTTATACCAATGTGATAATCAAATTTTTTGGATCTTTTTAATATTCAAAGAAATGTTGATGTGACTGAAAAATAAGGAAAATTATGGAATTTAATGAAATTTTTTTAAAAATTAATGAATACATTAAAATGCTTCAAGATGAAGGACTTGCCGATGAAGCAATAAGGATCAAAGAAATCCTTAATAAAGGAGACTCAGAGCTACAAATACTTTTTGAAATTAATAATCTAATTAAGGGATTACAGTATCAAAAAATATCTAAGGAAATAAAACAAATTACCAGTGAGCTCCTTGATGAAATCAGTGAAAAATTAAAACCTCAAAATGTTGACTTAACATTTACAGATCTCATTCTTAAAAAAGAAAAGAAATACTATTTCTTCCTTCTAATTTTTTCAATTTTGGTTTGGTGTACGCTCGCAGTTTCGATTATTGCAATTCCAATAATGCTTATAGTTTTCTTCTTTGTATGGCTTGTGAATGGCTTATTGGTGGCTTATCTAAAAGCTGAGGCAGTAGAAGTGAATGAAAATCAAATGCCCGAGTTATATAAGAATTTCTTGGATGCTTGTAATAGGTTAGGGTTGAAAAATATTCCAAGTATTTACATTTTACAATCGGGAGGATTTTTAAATGCCTTTGCTACGCGTCATAGCTCAAGGGACTTCGTCGTTTTATATGGAGATATAGTAGAAGCTTGGGGATCTAATTCAAAGGAATTACTATTTATTATCGGACATGAATTAGGTCATATTCAAAGAAAGCATATCACAAAACAAATTTTAATAATGCCTGGTTTACTCTGTCCTATTTTAGCCCCCGCCTATAGCAGAGCTTGCGAAAGCTCATGTGATCGCTACGGTGTATTTGTCAGTAAAAGTTTAGATGCTTCTATCAATGCAATGCTAACATTAGCAGGAGGAAAAACCTTATATAAGGAATTGAACCCAAAAGTCTTTGCACAGCAGCACTATAATCATAGAGGGTTTTTTGTTAGCCTTCATGAAATCCTATCAGGCTATCCAACTCTTTCAAAACGCGTCGATGATTTAATCCAAATTACTACAAAGAAAAAAGATCGCATGGTGAAACGGCATTCCCTCGCCTATTGCTTTGCTTTATTTTCAGTAAGTTCTGTACGTTCTTTCCCATTTGTTGTGGGACTTATTTTCTGTCTTATGTTTGCAGTGCAATTAATTCCTCACTTCGATCAACTAAAAGCAGCTTCTGCAGAAACTATTTCACAACAATCTTTATCAGACAATAATGGTGGCACAGAAAAATCAAGTCTTGAGTATTTTGAACTTGGCCTATCTGAGTTCAAAATTCATAAATTTGATGATGCAGAAAAAAATTTTAAATTGGCTTTAGAAAAATTTGATTCCTCAGACAGCGATTTGTTTCAGATCTACTACCTTTTAGCTCTTACCTGTGAAGGAAAAGAGGACTATGAACAAGCTTACGAAAATTGGCAAAACGCCTTAAATAAAATGGAAGTAAAAGATCCTGATTATCATGCCGTATCTGCGCGAATAGCATTTTTTGAAAATGATTTAAAAGCCTGTAAAACTTCCCTTGATGAATGTTTACGTATAGATCCCAAAAATGAAATGGCATTGAGTATGGTAAAGGTCTTCGATAAACCTTAATCTTTTCCAACTACTTTTGTTGCAAGTAAGCAGCTGGTAAAGGAGGATACTCGGGCGTTGGAACTAAGTACCCAGTCTCTATCAAGAATTTTTTTGCTATTTCGGCTTTGAAATCATTTAGTTCAGAGCAATCTTTGACCTGCTATT
>JABDAI010000049.1 GCA_013289195.1 Verrucomicrobiota bacterium | reverse complement strand
CCCTGCAAAAAGAAGGTTTAAATAAAAACTCATTGCATTAATCTGTTTCTTTTCATATAATCATTCATATTATTATATGAAATATTTATTAATTGTTATTTCATTCTTCCTTTTGTCATTACCAACAATTTATGGGAAAGTCAAAGTATGCACGACAACTTCTCTCATCCAGAACCTTGCTCAGGAAATAGGTGGCGGTTTTATAGAAGTTGAAAATCTTATGGGTCCGGGCGTCGATCCCCATCTTTACAAGGCCACAGCTTCTGACATCAAAAAGTTACGCAGTGCCGACATTATATTTTACAATGGCTTGCATTTGGAAGGTCGAATGGTCGATGTTTTCGAAAGCCTTGCAGAACAAGGCAAAGCTGTTTTTGCTGTTACTGATGGTATCGATAGATCATCATTATTAACTTTGGGAGGAAATGCAGGATACGATCCCCATGTCTGGTTTGATCCTGATCTTTGGAGTCAATGTGCGCAAAAAATTTTTATTGAGCTTAAAAAATTCGATTCTCAAAATGCAATGCATTATCAAAAACAAACCGACTCTTACAAAGCATCTTTAAAAAACCTCTATCGCTGGGCAAAGGAATTGGCTGATACTCTTCCGGCTCCCTCAAAAATATTGATTACTAGTCACGATGCTTACAATTACTTTGGTAGTGCTTTTGGCTTCCAAGTTATTGGAGTACAAGGAATTTCAACTGTTTCAGAAGCAGGTTTGGCTGATATCATCAGTACCATTGATTATATAAAAAAACATAAGATTAAAGCCATATTCATAGAATCCAGTGTTTCGCCCGCCGCGATAGAACGCATAGCCCAAGATTCCGGAGCCAAAATTGGCGGGAAACTCTTTTCTGATTCCCTTGGAAAAAAAGGGGAGATTTTAGATGAATATGATGTTGGCAATTACTTAGGAATGTTTAAATATAATATGACCACTATTGTAAAAAACTTAAAATGATAAAAGACTATCCTTTGGTCATAGAGAATTTAACTGCAAGCTATGACAAAAATCCTGTCATTTCAAATATTAATCTGAAAATTCCTTCAGGCAATATTGTAGGCATAGTTGGCCCTAACGGTGCAGGAAAATCGACATTGATTAAATCGGTAATGGGATTAGTTCCAAAATATACCGGTAAAATATACATCTTTGGCCAGCCCTTTCAAAAAGCATCGAAATATATTGGCTACATGCCACAAAGAGAAAACATAGATTGGGACTTCCCCGTGAATGTATATGATGTCGTCATGATGGGTCGTTATCAAAAGCTTGGCCTCTTCAAAAAACCCAAAAAAGCGGATAGAGAATTCGTTGATGCTTGCATTGAAAAAGTAGATCTCACTGCCTTTAAAAATCATCAGATTTCCAATCTCTCCGGTGGTCAGCAACAAAGAGTATTCTTAGCTCGTGCATTAGCACAAGAAAGCGATTTATATTTCATGGATGAACCCTTTGCAGGCGTAGACGCAAAAACAGAACGCGCGATTATGGGCGTTTTGCAAGAACTTCGCGATCAAGGTAAAACACTTATTGTTATCCATCATGACCTTGCAACTGTGAAAGATCATTTTGATTACCTAGTATTAATCAATCATCGAATTATCGCTTCTGGATTCACTAAAGAAGTTTTCACGATAGATAATCTAGAAAAAACTTACGGTGGGAATTTACATATTTTTCGTGAACAAAAATCTCAATGAAACGCATCGGACTATTATGCTTTTTTCTACTGGCGTTTCATCACTGTCAGGCTGCAAAAATTGGGGACGTCACGACTCTCAATTGGCAAGAACAAGCCCTCCGATTTATTACATTCAAAGATCCCTCCCTACAAATAGTCATTTTGGGCGTTATTATCCTTGGCATCTGCTGCGGACTACTAGGAAGCTTCCTCATTGTCCGCAAAAAAGCACTTTTTAGTGATGCCCTTTCACATGCAGTGCTCCCTGGAATCGTTATTGGCTTTCTATGGAATATGCAAAAAAAACCATTAAGTCTTCTTATGGGAGCCGTTGTCTCAGGACTAATCGGGGTATGGGTGATCTATAGACTCAAAAAAACTACTGTACTCAAAGATGACAGTATACTAGGACTCGTTTTAACTGGATTTTATGCTCTCGGTATTTGTCTATTAACCATGCTACAGAACGTCCCCATAGGACACCAATCTGGATTAGATAAATACTTATTTGGACAAGCCGCTGCACTTTCCTGGGAAGATATTAAATGGATGACTTCGCTCACAATAGTTTCTATTGCGATGATTTGGATCTTTTATAAGGAATTGCTAGTCAGCAGCTTCGATCCAGAATTTGCATATTCAACGGGACTTAACAAGTATTTTCTAGATGAACTTTTACTCATGCTTGTAACCTTTACTATCGTAATATCGATAAAGGCAGTGGGAGTGGTACTAGTTTCAGCAATGTTAATCATTCCTTCTTCAACAGCTCTTTTGCTGACCAATCGTTTACACAAAGTCATTTTATTTTCAATTGGAATCGGCATCCTATCCGCAGTTATAGGAACTTTTTTATCCTTCACGATGCATAATTTGCCCACGGGACCCTTCATGGTAATCACAGGAGCTACGATCTTTATCTTGACTTTTCTTATGACTTTTAAAGGCAAACTTATCAGAAACCCCAGAAGTTAAAGTCAAATAACCTCCTCAATTTCGGGTCAGAAAAAAATGAAAATAAACTCATTTTGAGAAGCAAATTTTTGAAAAACTTTCGAAGTAGTATCCGCGGTGCGTCGAGAAAATTCTCCAAAAATTTGGGCTCAAACGGTGTTTATTTTTCATCTTTTTCTGATCCGAAACTGAGGTTAATAAATAAATATCACCCCAATTTGCTATTCAATAAAAAATTGGGTATATTGAATTATGTTAATAAAACCAACACATATTGGCATAGATATTGCACTTAAAATTATACAAGAACTACAACCGGATACGCCTATACATATCACTCAAGAATTTCTTGAGATAATTAACGCTATTCTCAACCAATCTCTTGGGCTAGGAGAAGCAAATCTCTATCGCATAGCCGATCGCATTTTAACACTAATACCTTTCAAAGCAATTTTCTTAGAAAGAATTTTTCGAAATAAAATTCAAAATAATTTGAGCATATATTTGATACAAATAATAGATAATAAAAATTTATGTTTTTATACACCATTAACTACAATTAACAATATTTTATCTACACCATTGTACAAAGTACATTATGAAAGAATCATTAATTGAACTACGACTATGATTTTCGCAGATAGAAAAGACGCCGGAGAACGTTTAGCAAAGGAACTTGCAAAAAGTCTTGAAATAGAAGAAGTAAAAAAGCATGCTCTAGTGCTTGCTTTACCTAGGGGAGGTTTACCTATTGGTGCAGCGATTCGCGATGCTCTCAAAATTCCCATGGACGCTTTTTTGGTGAAGAAAATTGGTGCTCCAGGATACTCAGAACTTGCCATGGGGGCGTTGGCTATGGATGGGACCCGCATCATTAATCAAGATGTTTTAAGAATGTTTAATCCTTCTCAATCAGAAGTCGAACAACTGACGAAAAATGCTCAAACACAATTGCATTATCAAAATAAAATATACCGAAAAGATCGACCCATTTCAGATGTCAAAAATAAAATAATCATTTTAGTGGATGATGGTTTAGCAACCGGTGCAACCATGCGAGCAGCAATCGCGGGGATAAAAAAAATGTCTCCTAAAAAAATCATAGTTGCAGTACCTGTCGCAGCCACTGATACCTATCATCAAATTGAAAAAGAAGTAGACGAAATAGTATGCTTATATTCGACTGATGCGTTTTCAAGTGTCGGTCAATGGTATAACGATTTTTCCCAAGTGACTGATGAGGAAGCTGACAAGTTTTTAAAAGACTCTAATTCATCAATGCATAGTTGAGTGTTTCCCCTAAGTTTTACATTTCGATTTTCCTTCGAAGTTCTTTAACATTGAATTTTATTGTAATTTTTTATCATACACCTATCATTATTGTAATAACTTTAAACAATGCATGGTGGAAAAATTACAAAACAAGAGGCACTGGTGAAAGTGATTGAGCCCGGGAAAAATCCTAATCACAGCGTAGATATAGTGCATGGCATTGTGCGTATTCGAGAGGGCGGAGAATATCACTTAACTGGACATGGGATTGAAAAGTTATTTACAAGAGATAGTGAAGTTGTTATTTCGATATCTGATTTAAAGAAAAACGCTGATGATTTTGTCTTTTCTGAAAATGCATTGCAAGAAAAGCTCCAACGAAAAAACTATGATCGTTCAAATTTGTTTGCGAATTGGGAAGTAAATATTCGGAAGTTATATACCCCTTTTGATGTAATCATGGAAATGATTTACCATTGCTTGGGTTATTATGAGTATATCGAGAATTTGCAAGCTTACTATTATGGAGAGTATTTAATAAAGAAATTGGTAAAACTCCTTTCCTGTGAAAATCTTTCGTCTGAAAGTCAACGCAAATTAACGGCATCCATTAAAGAATCTGCGTTATTCAAAAGAAAAGTGAGTAACGCCAGTAATATAACCGAAGGCGATGTGTATGTGATACTTAGACAAGTTAAGTCAATGCTTTATAAAAAAGACGTTAGCGATCAAGCTAAAATATCGGAAAGACAAATAGAACCTATCGCAAAAGTAAACAAAAAGGAAACGGCTGGAAAATTGGATGAAAAAACTCGCATATTAAAGTCAGCAGAAGAAAGTTGCAAAATAGAGAAATATGATGAAGCAATTGAGCAATATAATCGAATCGTTAGGCTGTGTTGGTGGGAATCCTCAACCTCAAGAAAAGAGGAAATAATGTTTAGAGCATTAGAAGGATTAGAAGCAATTTATAAGTTTGCCTATGAAAATGGAAAACGTGATCTCTATCAAAAATTTGCACAACCCGAATCGGGTACAGATTTGATAACAATTTGTAAAGCAAAAGGCTTATATTATTTAACGATTAACTATTGTGAGAAAATTCTTAGTGCCTCTGAAAAGCATATTCTTTATTACCATCTCGATAAAGACTTGTACAAGAGAGCCATGATCGAACTGATGTGCATTTTAATGGACTGTTACAAATGCATTAATGATCATTACTCTGAAATAGAGTGTTATAAACGCTTTTTAAATATTCCAGATTTATCTTCAGAAGATAAATATCATTCGTTAAAAACGTTGGCTGATGTATATATTAAAAAGGGTCGTATTGGTGACGCAATAGAAACTTACGAACACATTCTTCAGCTTGCAAATAATAATATTAGAAAATTTTATATATTAGATGCATTAAGTGAACTTTATGGCAAGACAAACACTGCTGAAGCTATCGAGCACTTTTACCGGGTCATAAAGACTCCCAAAATAGACGCTGAACGAAAGTGTGTTGCCTATCAAGCATTAGCAAAGCTGTATCACAACCTTGGGCAAATTAATAATAAGATAAAACATTATGAACTTATAGTTGCTTGTCCGGGTGTATCACATAAGCAATATATTGAGGCTTTACAGCATTTAGCTTACCTTCATGAACATGATATAGAAAAAGCGCTCGGATATTTTAGACAAATGGTAAAAACCTCAGCAATCAATGGTCGGACAAAGAACAAGTTACGTTTATTGGCTCTGACTACATGGGTGGATTTTTATTGTCGTAAGCCACAAGTAAAAATTAGCGAAACGGATTTATTAATGATTTTGCAAAAACTTGAAGGACTCTATAATTATCCTAAGAAGATCAAATGTTGTAAAAATATTTTGAAACTGAACTATTTGCCCAGCAATGGATTACATAAACTTACTTTATTGTTTAAACAGATGAATCAAGTGAGTGAGGAAATTGAGAGTTATGAACGTATACTAAAAATTAAGGAGATTACACCAAATTGTCGTCTCAAGGCATTAGAACGTTTAACGATACTTTATTCTAATATAAATAACCTTGATAAAGCAAAACAATGTTATGCTGAAAGTATAAATTGTGGAGTAAATCAAAGAGAGCATTATGTATTATTATTTCATTTAAGTGAAGCTTATGAACGCTTGGCAGATATAAATAATGCAATTGAGTGTTGTAAGTATATCTTAAATACTTTTAAAGATATTGCCGAATCTGAGTACTACGCCTTAAACAAGTTAGCGAATATTTATAATCGAATTAATAATCCTGAGATGGCAATAGAGTGTTATGATCGAATTATTAAGAGTGAGAGCATTGACGAAATGCATAAAATAAGTACAATAAGAGAATTAGCAGAACTTTTTAGGACAAAAGATTTAGATAAGGCGATTGAATATTATGAACGTATTTTGAATTTTCCAAAAACCCTACCAGTGCATCGTCTAGATGCGATAGAAAAGCTCAGTGTAATTTATAATCAGGTTGGAGATTCTGGAAAGATTGTCAGTATTTTTGAAGCCATAGTAAATTCCCCCGAAAAGGTACTAAAAGTAAAGCATGCAGCGTTACAGGAATTAATTAAAATTCAATGTAAAGTTAATGATATCAATAAAGAAATTGCATATTGCGAAATGGATTTGATTCTTATTGAAAAGCTTAAGCTCAACCCAATTTCATTGCTTGAGCGCTTAATAAAACTTTATGATCGAGTAGGGAACAATGAGAGCAAGCAGATAAATATTTACGAAGCAATCTTGCAATTACCAGGAAATGATCTAAAACATTTAAGCATAACTAAGAAGGTATTTTCTTTATATAGTGATATAAACGATGATCTGAAGCAAATTGAGTGTTATGAGCGCCTTATAAAACTAAAAAATTTAAAACTCATTATAAAAATTAGTGGATTAAAAGCGCTCCTTGGTTTATATCAACAGGTAGATAATAAAAGCAAAATACAGGAAACTAAAAGGCAATTGACCCAACTCGAATTAATTCAAAGCATTGAAGATGAAGAAGTGAAATTCTAATAGCTACGGAAGTCTTTTCCGCTACGTTTGCTGCAAATAAGCATCTGGTAAAGGAGGAGACTCGGGCGTAGAACTAAGTACCCAGTCTCTATCAAAAATCTTTTTGCTATTTCGGCTTTGAAATCGTTTAGTTCTTCTATCACAATCGTCTTAATTGTATAGTTTCTACAGGTTTTTCATCTACTTCAATACTTGTTAAAATGACGGCGTAGTCCCCTTTTTGCATAACATCGGTATTAAGTAATTCTTGCAATGCATAGTTGATAGTGACGTTTCTATCTTTATTAAATTCAATGAGATGCGGCTGAATTCCCCATAAAATTCTCATCTGTCTTAACGTAGATTCTGAATCTGTGAAAACAAATAAGGGAACTCGCGTTGGTCTTAAAGATGAAATTAATTGCGCCCCAGCCCCAGAGTGCGAAAAAACAACAATACAAGCTCGCTTAAGTTGCTGCGCAAGAACAACAGCTGACCGAAGCATTTTATTTTTTGGCAAACGCAGTTCAATATTTTGCCTAAAAGAGCGTGGTATCGCTGCTTCAATTTCAAGACTAATTTTCTTCATCACCTCTATACATTTCAAAGGATATTCTCCTATTGAAGTTTCCGCAGAGAGCATAATACAGTCAGCTTCTTCAAAAACAGCATTGGAGACATCTGTAACCTCTGCCCTAGTAGGAACAGGCGCTACTATCATCGATTCTAACATATGCGTTGCTACAATAACCGGTTTGCAATTATCGATACATTTGTTTACTATTTGACGCTGTATAAGAGGTAATTTCTCATACGGGCACTCTATCCCTAGATCTCCCCGTGCGATCATAATGGCATCCGATTCTTTGATAATAGAATCTATGTTTTCAATACCAGATTGGTTTTCTATCTTGGCTATAATTCTTGGACTATAATTATATTGAAGTAAGTAATTTTTTAATTCGATAATATCAAATGGATCACGAACAAAAGACAGTGCTATAAAATCAACATCCTCTTCGATTGCTACACTCAAATCTCTTTTATCTTTATCAGTTATTGCAGGTAAATTAATTTTTATACCAGGCAAGTTCACATGACGATTACTTTTAAGAACTCCTGGTGTAAGGACTACACATCGCAAATAATCCTTATGTTTTTCTAATATCTTCAGTTGTATCAATCCATTATCAACTAATATGATGTCGTTAATATGTACATCATCGATAATTTCAGGATAGTTAATCGTTACTTTCCTATACTTACTTTCATATAAATTTTTATTATGAGAATTAGCATTTATAATTAGATCAACGAGTTCATCTTTTGCAAGAAACCATACTCCATCGATTTCGCCTGTACGAATTTCTGGCCCTTTAATGTCCATCATAATAGCAATTTGTCTACTAACTTGTTTACAAATTTCTTTTACTTTTCGAATGGTAGCTTTTGCCCAATCAAGACTGCCATGCGCCATATTAAGTCGGCAAATATCGACTTTATGCAAAATCAGTGCAGCGATAATTTCCTCATTTTCTGTAGCAGGGCCAATAGTAAAAATAATTTTAGTATGACGATGAAGATATTTCATACATTTTTTAAAGGTAAAAAAGGCTTAAGGATGCCTTAATTTGTTAGCTATACAACCTTAAAGTTATGTAAGGGCTATAGAGCTTATCGGATTTTCATAGGGGTTAATAATTTCAATTTCAAAAGGATTGTGGGGGTTAAGTAACGAGGAGAAAAGATTTCTAAGTTTCTCTACATTATTACAGTCTCGGCTTAAATGTGCAAGATATACTTGCTTCCAAGCTGGTTTATTTACTGTGGAAATAAATTCGAAAGCATCGTCATTGGATAGGTGTCCATGTCTACCTTTAATGCGTTGTTTTATAGACCAAGGTCTTTTCGTATCTTCATCTAGAAGTTTTTCATCATAATTGGCTTCAAGTACGAGAATATCAACGTCCCGAATTTTTTCCTGAACTAATTTGGGAATGTATCCTAAATCAGTCACCCAGGCTAAGCTTTTTTCTTCATGTTTAAAAATGTAACCCACAGGATCATAAGCATCATGCGGAATGGAAAAAGTCGTTATTTCGAGATCTCTGTATTGGAAGGTAGTACCTGTTTCAAATAAATTCCAATAAGCTTTCCGGGTCATTTTTGCCTGAAT
>JABDAI010000048.1 GCA_013289195.1 Verrucomicrobiota bacterium | reverse complement strand
ATCACCAACATCGCCAAAAAAAATAGTTTTCACTTTATGGAAAGTCCCAACTAACTGAAGTCGAGCTCGATCTCCTAACTTTTCAAATGAGATTGTTTCTAGTATTGAATATGAACCTTCTATAGTTACTTGGCTATATGATTGAATTTCGGTAAAATTAAAATTGATGAGTTCAGTTAATTGTGCGTTTTTATAAAACAAATTTATTTGAGACATTGATCGTATTGTACCACAAATAAAATTTTGTAGTTTGGGCAAAGCCATCTTATCAAGTAGACGCCATTGTGTGTTATTAGGAACGACTCCTAAAGAGAGATCTTTAAGATTGTCAAAAGACGGTGGAAATATCAATTTTACATTTTTTCCAATACTTCCAATAAAAAGGCTATCAAGCCCCTTAGAGTGACAAGATAAATTTAAAGTAGCATTTTGCCAAACATGTGAAATAGAAATACTTTCTATGCACTCTGGTAAAGAAATGAAGTCTAATTTAGCCTGTATATGATCAATAGCAAGAGACTTAAGATTTTTCAGCGTTTTTGGCAATTCAATAGTAGTTGTACCAATAGTAGTTGTATTACAAATATGGCCTAAATGAAGGCATCTCAAATTTTGAAGCGAATCTGAAAAGAGAAGATTAAGGTTACTATTCCTGATATTTCCAATTGTTAAAGTAGAAAGTTTTGGAAATCGAATGGGTAATTCGAAATCATTGTTCTTATCGCTAATATTTCCAATAGATAAATCACTAAGATTACAAAATGTCTTGATGTATTTACACATGATATTCAAATATTCAAGATTTGCGACAGAAAGATATTCGAGGCTGTCGAATGATGAGCCAGAAATTCTAAACATGGCTGTTTTATGAATTACACCAAGAGATAGGCTGGAGAGTTTACACGGATGAGATAAGATACATTCCGCTTCACTTTGGATTTCGTTAATTGAGAGATTCCTAAGGGAAGTCATTAGTTCTAATGGCAAATTAAGATTAATCTTATCTGAAATATTTTGAAAAATAAGATTAGAAACATTTAAAAATGACGGCGTTGGCCAACCGCATTCAAGTGCTTTTATAGGAGAACAATCGGAAAAATCAAAATTAGTTACAATATCTCCAAAATCTAGGGTTCCAAAGCAATGATTACGCGCGAATATGCTCGATAAAAAACTTTTTATAAAATCGCACGTGTTAGGACTTAATTTTATGGCTTGGAGATCTATTTTTTTTATTTTTTTAAATAATTCTTCATTCAATTTTAAAATCGAATCAAATTCTTCGGTACGTGTTATTTTTAGTATTAATCCTTCGATAGTCTTCGAATGAAGGTTTAGTATTTCTGTCGGAGGGGATAAATGATGACAATCTATTTCAAGATTAACTTTTATATTATGCTTCTCAATAAATTTGCATTGATCAGATTGAGGTTGAGCAAAAAAAAGATTCAACTTGTCATATTTTAAATTAAAAATAAATCTTGCCGCTAAAGGGCTAAGCCTATCATTAATCCTCTGATTAGAAGCGTGGTAAAAAATGTTTGAAATAGTTCGAAACTTAAGAATTGTTTTTAAGTCACAATTATATAAAATATTGATTAATATGGGAAGACTATACTGTTGTTCAGTCAATATACGCTCAAAAAGATCTTTAAGATAACGACTACCAACTTTAACCATCCCATTATTTACCCTTGGCGAAAGAGAATTTCCTTGAGTTACTCCATTCTGTTCCTCAACTTCTTTTGATGTTTGATTTAGAAAACATTTGGGAGAAATTCTTTCCATGATTAATAATAAGTTTTTTACTTAACGAATTTTGACTACATCAAGCATAGCTGTCTCATTCAACAAAATGGTGCTATATTGATCCTCCTTTTTATTCCGATTTTGAATACTATAAAATTTTTCAGGCCATGTAATACTTGCATGCGTTCCAATATTTCCTGTGGAAGGCTTTTCAAGTTTTGGAAGTTCACTTGGCAACTCTAATATGCAACCGTCCTCTACATTGCCAATGATAAGTTCTTTAAGAGTATCGAGTTTTTTCGGGAATATTAGTTTTGCACCATTGCAAATATTACCAATTTTAAGTGAACTAAGATTATTAAGTGAAATTGGTAACACTAGATCAGTTCCTATATCTCCAATAGAGAGACTTTCTAAGCTATCAAGTGCTTCAGGTAACTTAAGCGAGGTTTCAAATAATACATTTCCAATAGAAAGATGTTTTAGCCTTTCATTAGATATGGTAACTGTTGCATTGTCCCAAATATCACCGAGCTCAAGAATTTCAAGATCAGAAAGAGTTGATGGTAATGTTAACGTTGCCCCATCCCAAATAGTTCCAATTTGACAGTAAAAAAGACTAGTTGAATTAGGCCACATTGGTGTGACAATCAGAGTTGAATCATGACCAATATTACCAATAGTGAGATCTTTTAAATTTTCGCAATTGGATAAATTTAAATTAAACTCAACTTTATTGCTTATATCTCCAATGACAAGTATTGTAAGCTCCTTTGGCAATTGAAGTGTTGTATTCTCTTGAACCTTTCCGATAGTGAGTTTTTGAAGTGAGTCAGGAAATTTGACTGTACTTTCGTGACAAATATTTCCTAAGGTAAGATTCGTAAGACTAGGGAACGATGCTGAGTTTTTTAATTCAGTTAATAATTGATTAATAAAGTCAGCGGAATCATTGTTAATTTCAATTTTTTCCAAATCGATTTTATCGATTTGATCAAAGAGGTTCTGTTTTTCGAGGACTAATTTCTTTAGCTCCTCAAAATCATCGGGATTTTCTATTTTCAAAACCGTTTCTATTGAATTGTTTTTAGCAAACATGAATTTGTACTTTATAGATTGTTCGTCAGATGGATAAAGTTGTTTGCATTGAAAAGAGACTATCGCTTTTGCCGAAAGCCCTTTTGGATAATTCATAAGTTCACAAAATCCTTTTGAAACTAATCGAAGTTGAAGTATCTCTTTTAAATCGTAATTTTTAAATATTGCATTTGAAATTACGTTGGGAAGCTCTGGGTGCCATATAGAGCAAAATGATTTTAATGCACTTCTAATACTCATTGCCTTTTGTAGAATTGTCGATTTTAAACTAACATCAGCATCTATATCTCCAAAAGTAAACTTATGTACATCCAATTTTTCAAATGAGCCTAGTAAATCAAGAGAATTTTTACCTATGCGCTTTATGAATAATTTTTTAAGATTAGAGAGAGTACTTGATATACTAAAGGTACCTCTACTATCAATATAACTAATAGAAAGCTCGGTAAGGCTCTTGATCGATTCGGGCAAGCTCAATTGACCATAAACATCGCCAATAGAAAGACGTTTAAGCGCATCAAGTGCTTTTGGCAACTTCAGATTACCATCACTACGAATATAACTAATAGAAAGCTCGGTAAGGCTCTTGAGCGATTCGGGCAAGCTCAGTTGACCATAAACATCGCCAATAGAAAGGCGTTTAAGCGCATCAAGTGCTTTTGGCAACTTCAGATTACTTTTACTAGCAATATAACTAATAGAAAGCTCGGTAAGGCTCTTGAGCGATTCGGGCAAGCTCAGTTGACCATAAACATCGCCAATAGAAAGGCGTTTAAGCGCATCAAGTGCTTTTGGCAACTTCAGATTACTATTACTAGCAATATAACTAATAGAAAGCTCAGTAAGGCTCTTGAGCGATTCGGGAAAGATAATCTGACCACAAACACCTCCAATAGACAGGCGTTTAAGCGCATTGAGTGCTATTGGCAACGGCAGATTACTATAAATCCCACCAATAGAAAGCTCAGCAAGGCCATTGAGCGATTCGGGAAAGATAAGCCGACCGTTAATCTTGCCAATAGAAAGGCGTTTCAGTTCATCGAAAAATTCCGGCAACTGCAGAGTACCAAAACCGCCAATCTCATCAATAGAAAGCTCGGCAAGGCCATTGAGCGATTCGGGAAAGATAATCTGACCACAAACACCTCCAATAGACAGGCGTTTAAGCGCATTGAGTGCTATTGGCAACGGCAGATTACCATAAATAGAAAGCTCGGCAAGGCCTTTGAGGGATTCGGGAAAGATAAGCCGACCATAAACCTTGCCAATAGAAAGGCGTTTCAATTCATCGAAAGATTTTGGCAACTGCAGATGACCAGTACCGCCAATCTCATCAAAGGAAAGCTCGGCAAGGCCTTTGAATGATTCAAGGAAAATAAAATCAACGTTTTGTCCAATATTCCCAAATGTAAGACCTATGAGACTAGGAAGAAGATTGGGATTTGCAATAATAGTCTTTAGTAGCGGAATAATTAGTTCAAAGCTCTTATCTAGACCAGCCTCAAAGTTCAATTTTTGGATTTGCTTAAAAAATGGGGCATTTGGGTTCGAAATCAACGCTCCTTCCAGCTTAGCAATATCATTTTCACGGTTAATTTTTATCGTAAATTTGCTTTTCTCTGGGATAATATCTTTGATCTCCTGTGAAGATAGCAAGTCATCGATTGACATAGTGTTATCATCTTTGTATATCTGGATGGGCAGTTTTGATTCTTTGTATATCTGTTTTGGCAGGGGCAGTTTAGGCCATTTTATTTCGTGTTCCTGTCTGGCAATTGATCCGTCTTTGTGTCCCTGGATGGCACTTGATATGATGTGGGATGTATGTTTTCGCAGGTGTTTAGGCCGTTTTATTTCTTTGTTTTCCTCGATGGGTGTTTCTTCGCTTTCTTTTCTTTCTAGCTCTTCTTCTCCTACTGATCGCTCATCAAGACTATGATTATAACATTCTTCAAGTTTAAAATTAAAGACATGAATAGAAGACGTCTCAAGCTTAGCTCGGGCACCAACATGCATATTACCCATAATGCCCGTCGAAGCATCCGCATCCATATTGAAATCTTTTATTTTATTATCTCTTTTTACAGGTATCATTTTTGTTATTTTTATCAAAATTAATTGAATTTAATCACAAATAATTAAAGGAAACTTTTGAACTTGCAAGACTTTATGAACTTCTTTTTTTATGTCCCTAATTAATACGGATTTACTATATGTAGTAAATTCGCATGAATAAGGGACATTTTTGTGCTAATGTGATGTTTTATGAGTACAAAAGCCTCTAGCACAGATTTGAGAACAAGAGTTATAAACTACATTAAATCCGGCAATTCTCAGCGAGGAGCCTCAAAAGTATTTAGTTTGAGCAAAAGTGCAGTAAACAGGTGGTGGCTTAAACGCTTTTCCATTCTCGATTCACAATGCTGAAAGGAGTTGTTTTACTTCATTGTACTTTTGCTGTGTTTCTTCTAGTTGTTTTTTGGCGCCTTCGATAATATGGGGGGGAGCTTTACTGGTGAAGGTGCCATCTTTTAATTTGCTTTCGCCAATTTCGATTAGCTTTTCTAATTTTACTAGCTCTTTATTGAGTTTATCGCGCTGAGCTTCGACATCGATTTCGTTAGAGATATTTAAATAAAGCGTTCCTAGTAGAGTGACGACGGCAGGGGTATTCTCCATACTTTTTATTCTTTCGAAAGTGGCGGCTCCTAGAAGTAATTTTAGTTTATCAAGATTTTGCTCAAGGATTATGTTTTCATCATGGTTGGCTTTATAGTAAAAGTTAAGATCTTTTTTGGCAGCTAGATTGAATTCTGCTTTTAACCCGCGGGTCTTTGAAACGAATTCACGGATTTTTGTAATCTCATCAATTGCTTGCTGCGAAATTGTAATTCCATGAGTATCTAAAAGGTCCTCAAGTTCCTCGGCTTTTTGGAAGGGAGAAGTATTTTGGATGAACTCCTCTGGCTTACCATATCCAAGCTCATGCCAGAGTTCTTCTGTTATGAATGGTATGAAAGGATGGAGCATTAAAAGCACTTGCCGCATGACTAAATCCTGTATCGCTAGGCGATCTTTTCTTAAAGAGCAGTCTTGGTGCTTGGTTTTTGATACTTCTATATACCAGTCGCAAAAATGTCCCCAAAAGAAATTGTAGATGTTTTGGATGACTAGGTTAAATTCGTAGAGTTCGAAATTATTGTTAACATCATCGATTGTCTTTAATAAGGCTCCAATAATAGCGTGATCATCGGCATCGAAGGCCTCGAAATTCAAACGCTTCATAATTGTATCTAGATTGGTATTATCGTGCATCTCTCCTGAAATGATGCGAAAGCGGCAGACATTCCAAAGTTTATTGCAGAAATTTCTTCCGAATTGAACGCGTTCCTCACTGAAGTGGATATCCTGACCTTGGGCCGCTATACTCATAATCCCCAAGCGGAGCCCATCTGCTCCGTATTTTTCCATGAGTTCAACAGGATCGGGAGAATTGCCTAAGCTTTTAGACATTTTTCGGCCATGGATATCTCGGACTATGCCCGTGAAATAGACATTAGAAAAGGGGATACGTTCTAGAAGTTCATCATTTTCTAATTTATCTTTTGAGGGGCCGGTGAACTCCAGGCCAGCCATAATCATACGGGCAACCCAAAAGAAGATGATATCGGGGCCAGTAACGAGATCACTTGTAGGATAAAATTTATAAAAACCTTTGTAATTCATGGTTTTTTCGTTAGGCCAACCTAAAGTAGCAAAGGGCCAGATCCAGGAGGAAGCCCAAGTATCTAGGACATCTTCTTCCTGTTCCCAGTTATCGGGATCTGATGGAGGAGTGACGGAAATATACCAGTTCATGGGGTTTTTGCGATCTTTTCCTTTTTTATACCAAACCGGGATACGGTGGCCCCACCAGACTTGGCGACTGATGCACCAATCCTGAATATTGTCTAGCCAATGAAGATAGGTTTTTTCCCAGCGTTTGGGCCAAAATTTGATCATTCCCTCTTGGACTACTTTTTTCGCTTCATCGACTTTGGGATATTTTAAAAACCATTGTTCAGAAACTTTTGGTTCGATGGGGACATCGGCACGTTCAGAATAACCGATATTATTTTCGTAGGCTAGTTCCGCAATAAGAAGACCCATTTCATCCAGTTTTTTAGCAACGGCTTTACGAGCAGTAAAACGATCCATGCCTGAAAACTCTTGGCCAGCAAGGTCGTTGAGCATCGCATTTGGATGCATGATGTCTATTATAGGTAAGTTATGACGAGCACCGATGGCAAAATCGGTGGGATCATGGGCAGGAGTCACTTTCAAAACACCGGTACCAAATTCGATATCTACCGCTTCGTCAGCAATAATGGGAAGTTTTTCTTTAGGAAAGGGACGCCAAACGTGTTTGCCAACAAAGGATTGATAGCGTGGATCTTTGGGATTAACGGCAACGGCCGAATCGCCCATGATGGTCTCGGGACGAGTGGTAGAGATTTCTAAATAAGTATCGGGATGTTCAACGATTTGGTATTTAATTTTATAGATGATACTTTTTTGAGGTTTCATGATGACTTCTTCGTCGGAGAGAGCCGTCAAGCTAACTGGGCACCAATTGACCATACGTTTGCCGCGATAGATATAGCCGCGCTTAAATAATTCGACAAAGGCCGTCAAGACGGCATTGGAATAGTCAGGATCCAGAGTATGAACAAGATGATCCCAATCGCAAGAAGCACCAAGACGTTTGAGTTGTTGAAGGATAATACCTCCATGTTGATCACGCCATAATTTAGTACGTTCGATAAATTTTTCCCGACCAAGATCAAAGCGTGTGAGACCTTCGTTACGAAGTTCGCGTTCGACGCGGGTTTGTGTCGCAATGCCTGCATGATCCGTGCCTGGAAGCCAAAGAGCTTCTTTACCAAATTGTCTGGCACGGCGAACTAGGATATCTTGTATTGTATTATTAAGAACATGACCCATAGTAAGGACGCCTGTGACATTAGGTGGGGGAATCACGATACAGTAAGGGTCTTTTGAAGATCCAGGATTTGCTTTAAAACAGTGATTGTCGAGCCAGGCTTTGTACCATTTGGTTTCAACGGCTTCAGGGATGTATGATTTACTAATATCGGTCATTTTTTAGTCAAGCTATTGCGAAGGTCGCAATTTACCATATATCTTTGATATTGTATATATTTGTTTAAATTTGTCTAAAAAATTACATTTTTCAAGTATTTAAGATGCCAGAGAAGGGTTAATATTATAATTATTATAGAAATCAGCAAAACCCTCGTAAAGATAAATGATTTCCAGAATGTAAAAAAATATTCTGACTTTCATCAGAATATTGATACTTATAAAGTAATACTCATTTTCTCAATTTAAGAGTACCTATAAAACGTCTCACAAATTATGGCAATAAGTATAATCATTAGACATAAAGACAAACCAGATCCTTGTGGCTCGTTTTCTTTTTTAGTCTCAGAAGTTAGAATTGGTTGAGCAGACGCAGTATCAGGAACAGCTGGAGCGATGTTTTGAGGTTGATTTTTTGTCTTGCGGGCATTTTTTTCCTCCTCAATTCTTTTTTTCTCTGCTTCATGCGCTTCTTTATAATCTTTCCACAATCGCTGATAATCATCACTTCCTAAGTATACAGCCTCCTCTGTCAATTGCCCTTCTTGCTTTTTTCTTGCCATAATCCCATCTACTATTGAAAAAATAAAAGAGGATACTTTGGAGTCATTATGGGTTACGAGTGTATCGATTATCAGTTGACAAAGAGCCCAATCACCGACTCCAAAATCTTCGATTTTATTCTTAAATTGGTCTTGTGTAATGAATTCAAACGTTAAATCATTGATATTGCCTTCTTTTATTGTAGCCAAAACTTTTGCAATGATACAGGATCCTTCTTCGTAAGTAGATAGACCATCTTCATCTTTAAAAAGTTCATCTCCAGTTTCAGGGATAAGCCATCCAGCCGTCTTTGCAAAAGCTTCACAAACTTTCGCCTTAGACTCTCTATAACACACGGACTTTTGACTTATCACATAATAATCTTGCAACCATAGTGGGTTTAGCTCGAGTACTTTCTTCACGATTTCAGGATGTATTCGCTCATCGATTAATCCCCAGCCAAAAGATCTTTCTACATCGAACTCGGCTAATCGTTTTAAATCTTCTTCTCGAACTCCGGAAAGAACAAAATCATCAGGATTTACATTACGCTGTATTACTTTGTTTCCCATCTCTAATTCTCTCTGTGTAACGATTAGTCCTGCCGTTAAATCGTCATAAATTCCATCAAGATTGTCTTCAGGTTTTACATAATCGTTAGGCGTTTTAGATCCTGTTTGCGGT
>JABDAI010000047.1 GCA_013289195.1 Verrucomicrobiota bacterium | reverse complement strand
CAAAGGAAGAATCTTATGCATCAGATCGTCACTAAGTAGGTTCAATAACTGAGTATGTTCAGCAATGACACTTAATAGCTTCCCTGCATTTTTCAACGGAAGTATTTTGTCTGTCAGATCGGGGTTTAATGTAAACAATTCCAATATCGTAAGCTTCTGACGTATGGCAACTAATATACTAACAGGATCATTGGCAAGCAATATTTTGTCCATTAGATCAGGTTTTAGATTTTTTATCTCCGGATATTCTCCAATCAAATTTAATACAGTGTAAGGCTCAGGTTTCTTTAATATTCTATCTAATAGTTGAGAATCCAATTTGACTAATTCAGGATATTTACCAAATGCTGCTAAAGTATCTGCCTTCCAAGAAGTTTTAAATATCTTTTTCAAAAGAAGAGGATCTAATTTTATTAATTCAGGATACTCGGCAAATGTTGGTAATAGCCAATTTTCATGTCCTGTTCTAGCTATTGCCTTTAAAAGCTTTCGATCCATTGTTAGCAATATAGGATGATCAGCGAATACCTCTGTATATGAACGAAAAGAGTACCATATAAGTTCTAAAAGGTTAGGATCTAATTTCAATAAATTAGGAAATCTTCCAAAATGTTCTAATGTTGTAGCAGGATATGTATCGTGCAATATTATTGCACTTAGAAGATCGGGATCCAATTTAAATAATTCAGGATACTTACCAAAGTTAATTATTACTGCAGAAGAGTTATAAACAGAACGTGGAGAATTTAATATCTTGATTAAAAGCTCTCGATCTTTCAATAATTCAGGACATGCATCTAAAGCTTTTAAGATTGCTATCTGTTCAGTCTTTTTAAAAAAAAGTATTCTATTTAAAATCTTACCTTCATCTTCTAACAAAACGTCCACCATTACATTAAAATTCTTTAAGTTTAATGCAATGGATTCCTTTATAAACTCCAGATTAGTTGTTATTGCGAACAATTTTCCAATACTCTTTAAATGATTTTCAGACGCCTTAGATAAATCTAACCCGATAACTTGCGATAAAAAATCTTTCGATAAAAACTGTTGTATCTTTTCCTTTTCCGTTGAAGACAACGTTGTATCACTTTTTATGTACCTATCCATCAACGACTTAGTAATTCCAGTCGATATAACTTTCCCGTTATCTAACTCGAAACATATTTGAAAATTATGACTTCCAGTTCTCCAATCTTCTACATAGTCATAGACACGGCCGGATAACCAACCAATCTCACGCCCCGCATATGCTAACTCACTTACCCCATATTTGCCATATTCATAAACATGGCCAAAAAACGACTCCGCACGCTTCAGTGTAGGCGGTTCGGGTTCAGAAGTTATAGGCCTCCGTACTATTTTGGTGATTCTTGCATTGCCAATATTACTCATAATCTTAAATAAATTTTATTTTTTATGTAATATAATTTTTTTATATATAGTTTATTTAAATTAAGATCAGTTTTTATGAAAAATCAAATATTAGATATAAATAATGAATAATATAATTTTTGCGTAAATCCCCATCATTCTGTTCAGAAAAAATCTTTGACTATCAAACATAATGAATCTGTAAACCTGTAAATCAACTAAACCAAAAATATTTTGACATTTTAGTTGCATTTATTTACCATTCCTTTAGATTAACAACTTTCACATTAGAATTAATAAACTTAAAAGTAATGAAACAGCTTAAGTTATCAGTATCACACCGCGAAGCAGTCGGAACTGCAGCATCAAAGCGCTTACGTAAGCAAGGAATAATTCCTGGAATAATTTATGGTAAATCAGGCAACGAATGTATTTCAGTTAATGAAGCAGAGTTACGCAAACTAATGCGTGCCACTTCAGGAACTGCTAGCCTTATTTCTGTTACAAGTGATAAAGGTAGTGCAAAGCTTACCATTATCGAGAAACTTTTTCGAGAACCTTCAACCGGTGCATTCTTGCATGTAGATTTTCATGAAGTATCGGCAAATGAACCCATGCATACCACACTCCCCGTTCACACAGTAGGAGAGGCTGTAGGCGTTAAATTTGAAAATGGTACTTTGGAAATATTGCATCACACGCTTCATGTAAAATGTCTTCCAAAAAATCTTCCCGAATTTATTAATGTGGATATTACAGAGCTTCATGCTGGGCATTCTATTCACGTTAAAGACTTACCGCCAATAGAAGGAGTTACATTCCTCGGTGATCCAGAAACAGTTGTTATTTCATGTTCTGATGGCCGTAAGGCAGCAGCTGAAGCTGAAGCAGCAGCAGCACCTGTAGCAGAAGCCAAAGAGTCAGAAACTGCAAAACCAGCAACTGAGGCTGCTCCTGCAAAATAAGATTTAATTTATTTTCTTTTCAAAGATGTCCATAGTTTGTGTTGCCGGCTTAGGCAATCCCGGTAGTCTTTATGAAGAAACACGACACAATGTAGGGTTTTTACTTATCGATGCTTTTCTCAAAGATTTAGCAGGGCAATGGCAGCAAAACTTGAAGTTGAAAGCCCTGATTGCTACAGTTTTAGTAGAAAGTAATAAAATTCAATTGATAAAACCACAGGCCTTCATGAATTTAAGTGGCCAAGTCATTCAAAATCTTATTCAATATTACAAAATGCCCTCTAACGAAATGGTTGTTATTTGTGATGATATTAATATTCCCCTAGGAAATGTCAAAGTTTCCATTGGAGGTAGTGGAGGGGGGCATAATGGATTGGAAAATATTATTAGTCACTGTGGGGATAATTTTATTCGATTTCGAGTAGGTATTGGACAAAAAGAACACCCTGAAATGGACCTTAAAGACCACGTTCTAGGAAAGTTTACAGAAAATGAAAAAACTGTTTTGACATCTCGTTTTCCACAATATATAAAAGATCTCAAATATTTAATCGTAAATGGGCCAGTACAGGCAATGAACTTAATCAATCAAAAAAAACAAGAAAGTTAATGACCACGACAAAAGCATCTCGCAAATATAAAGCATCCTTTATATTAGATACACGTAACTATCAAAATCCTGTTGAAACTTTAATTGAAAAGTTAACCAGCGTTATTGAAGCTATTAATGGATCTGTTCAAAAAATAAAAAATTTTGGTCAAAAAGATTTCGCGCGCGTAACAGACCGGAAGTTCCCCGCAGGTATTTACGTCGAAATCGATTTTGAAGGTCCTTCAGAGGCTCCCCTTAGGCTCAAAGAGAAATTGAAACTTGAGAAAACGATCAATAGAATTTTTGTCGTTTCTAACTAAAAAATTTAAAACTATGTCATCCTTTAATAAAGTTATACTTTTAGGGCGTCTTACGAGGGATCCAGAGCTTAGGGTTACTCCAAATGGCATTAATATTTGTAAGTTTTCTCTCGCAGTTTCCCGAAAGTTTAAAGCTACTGATGGTTCTCTAAAGGAAGAAGTAACTTTTATTGATATAGATGCGTTTGGCAAACAAGCGGAAGTTATTTCTAAGTTCTTTTCCAAGGGAAAACCTATGCTTATGGAAGGGCGTTTAAAACTCGACCAGTGGGATAGCCAGTCCGGTGAAAAGCGCAGTAAGTTAAGCGTAATCCTAGAAACTTTTCAATTCATTGGTTCTAAAGAAGATGCATCCGACTTTAGTGATGCTCCTAATTATGAATCAGTTTCACCGGCAATGCGTCCGGCTCCTGCAAATTCACGTGTTTCCTCAGTATCTGAGGATAACTTTGATGACGATGTTCCTTTTTAAATTTAAAACAATAAATCACAATCAATAAAATATTATGGCTACTTCAGAGATCATTCTTTTAGAACCGATAGTAAGTCTCGGTGATGAAGGCGAGCAAGTCAAGGTAAGTGCAGGTTATGCACGTAACTTTTTATTTCCAAGAAATAAAGCTCTTCCAGTAAACCGTGCAAATAAAAAACAAATTGAATCGCTTCTACAAACAAGAGCCAATCGTCGGGCTAAAGAACTTGAAGGAGCACAGGAATTAGAGAAGAGGCTTAAATCTATTTCTATTGCTATTCCCGTAAAAACTGGAGCAGGAGGAAAGATTTTCGGAGCTGTTACTGCCCAGAATCTTATCAGCCGTCTTGCCGAAGAGGGTTTTGTTTTTGAGAAAAAACAAGTATCTTTGGCTCAACCTGCTAAGAGTTTAGGGAAGCATACTGCACGTATTAAATTGCATTCCGATGTTATAGTCGATTTTGAATTTGAGGTCGTTTCCGAGAATCCAATAGAAGACAACACGGTTGAAAGTTAGTTATTTTCGGGCCAGCTTTCTTAAGAATGGAAACTCTTTTGCAAGATAAGGGCCCTCGTTCAAGAAAATTTCCAAAACAAACAGAGTTGGTAAATGAATTTTCTTCTACGGGAGTTGCTCCGCGTGTGCATCCACACAGTATTGAATGTGAACAGGCTTTACTAGCATGTTGCATATTTGAAGGGGGGCAGGAAAGTCTTATAGCATGTATTGAAGCTAAAATAGAAGCCTCTTCATTTTATAAACCCGCCCATCAAATAATTTTCCAAGCCTTTTTGGAACTTTATCAAGAGGGTATTCCTATTGATGATATTATTATTGGCGATAGATTGAAATCTAAAGGTCAGTTAGATATCATAGGAGGCCGTCAGTATATTAATGAGATTATTAACCGTATACAAACTCCTGTTCATTTGCCTCATTACTTATCGCGAGTTCGTGATTTAGCGTTAATCCGGCGTCTTATCCGTACCTCAACTCAAACCATAGAACAGGCTTATTCAGATCAAGAAAATGTGCAACAATTCCTTGAATCTGTAGAGCAAGAAATTTTTAAAATCAGCGAAGGCCACATTACCGAAACTGCTAAACCTTTAAAAGATTCAATTGATGGAGCTACTGCCTTAATCCACAAAATGCTCGAAAATAAAGGGGCTCTTACTGGCATCTCCACGGGCTTTGTAGATCTTGATAAAATAACTTCTGGATTACATGCACAGGAAATGATAGTCATTGCCGCCCGTCCTTCTATGGGAAAAACAAGTATTGCTTTAAATATAGCAGAAGCTGCTATTATGGCTAATGATCGTGGAAAAACGCCTATTCCTACACTTATTTTTAGCTTAGAAATGAGCTCTGAGCAATTAGCTATGCGACTCCTTTGTAGTTATGGAAGAGTGGATATGCAAAAATTGCGTGATGGCTTTCTTGATAAACAAGCCAAGACAACTCTCGGTAATTCTGCCAAAGTTCTAAAAAATGCACCCTTGTGGATTGATGATTCTGGCCATATCACTATGCTGGAAATGGGTGCTAAAGCAAGACGTCTCCATGCACAAAAGGGATTAGGTTTGATTATTATTGATTATCTTCAACTGATTGCAGTGAGTGATCCTCGGAAGCCCCGTGAACAGCAAATTTCAGAAATATCTCGTGGGATCAAAGCTATGGCCAAAGAATTAAATGTTCCTGTTATTGTAGCTGCTCAATTAAATCGGGAATCAGAAAAAGAGAAACGACAGCCTCGATTATCGGATCTTCGCGAATCTGGTGCTATCGAACAAGATGCTGATCTTGTACTTTTGATTTCTCGAAAAAAAGATTTCGATTCTCAGCAAGAAGAGATTGCAAATGTTGTGCCACGTGATCTAATTGTAGCAAAACAACGTAATGGTTCCACCGGCACTGTTCCGTTGATTTATAACAAACGCCTAACCCGTTTTGAGAATTATTCTTCTGAAATAGATACTTTATAAAATATTATATGTTTAAATTTTTAAAATTTTTTCTCATTTTCTTTTCCAGCTTTTTCATCACAAATCTTTATTGTGCTCCTGGTAATGAGTTGCCGATAATCAATAAAATAAAAGTCCATTTTAATAAATTTCAAAATGCGAGTGAAGAAGCCGTTTTTGCTCATATTAAAATTTTCGAAGGTCAAGTCTATGATCAAAGCATGGTTAGCGAATCTATTCGCTCACTCTATGCGACTTCTCTTTATCAATTAATTCGTATACAAGCAGAACCACTTCCTGATAATAAATTGGATATTACTTTTGTACTCGATCCCAAACCCAGAATCTCTCAGTTGGCAATTCAAGGAAATCTAGCAGTAAGTACAAGAAGATTATTAAAAGAAATTAAATCCAAAGTAGGGGGACCTGTAGATGAGTCCAGTTTGCATTTTGATGTTATAGCTATCAAAGAATACTATTACAAGCGCGGTTTTTCCAGTAGTGACATTAAATATGAAATTACTACCGATGAAAGTCTCGGTAAAGCTTCAGTTTGTTTTATCATTCAAGAAGGAGATAAAACGCGTATCAAAAGTATTACTTTCTGCGGCCATGAACCTTGTAAAGCCAAAGATCTCCTTGAGGTAATGAGGACTAAAAGGTGGAATCTCTTATCGTTAATTACCGGCAAGGGCCGTTACAGAGAAGATGCTTTCTATGAAGATATTGAACTCATACGTGATTATTACCGTAACCAAGGATATTTAGATGTTGAAATTCCAGATTCTGGCATAGAAATCGTACAAGAAGGTTGCCTGGTATATATTACAATAAATATTAAGACAGGAAAGCAATACAGCGTCGGAACTATATGTCTTGAAAATAACAAACGATTTCCAACTGAAAAACTTTTGACTTTATTGAAGATAAAAGAAGGCGATATTTTTTCTCCTGCTCTTCTGGAAGAAAGTGAAACTGCTTTAAGAAATGCCTATGGCCAATTAGGCTATTTAGACAGCTATGCCATAGCTGAACGTAAACCCAATATTGATACTGGAGCTATCGACCTTCAATTTATCATTCACGAAAGCGATAAAGTTTTTGTTGAAAGTATTAAACTTCAAGGTAACACAAAGACAAAAAGTAACGTCATTCTTCGTGAACTTGCCTTAGCTCCAGGAGACGTTTTTGATTCGGTTCGCATGGAAAGCAGTGAAAAAAGACTACAAAATACACGCTTTTTTGAAAGTGTCAGCTTGATCCCAGAAGAAACCAATATTCCTGGACATCGAAATCTTTCCATAGCAGTCACAGAAGGCAGAACAGGTAATTTACAGTTCAGTATTACATTCAGTTCTTTGGAGCTTTGGGTAGGTCAAGTAGAAATAAGTCAATCAAATTTTGATATCACCAATTACAGACACGGCTTTCAGGGAGCAGGACAAAAATTCCGTATCAAAGGTCGTTATGGTAAGAAAACGAACGAAGTTGAAATATCCTTTGAAGAACCTTGGGTCTGCGAAAGAGAACTCGCCTTTGGCGTTAGTTTATTTCGAACAGAAGCTAAATATTACAGTACAGAGTACAATGAATTACAGCAAGGGGTTATTTTTTACCTTCGCAAACGTCTCTTTGGATTAGTTGACGGTCAATTATCCTATACTTTGGAAGAAATTGGTATTTTAAATGTTAAAAAACATGTTGCAAAAGCGATCAGAGAAGGGAAAGGTAAACACACTGTTTCAAAGGTGGGTCTGTCGCTCAGTTTTGATACAAGAGACGAACTTGTGTATCCTAATTGCGGAACTAGCATTCTTTTCAATACAGAAGTTGCAGGAGGAGTCTTACAAGGAAGTAATAAATACGTTAAACTGGAAGCAACTGCTGCACAATGGATTCCCATTATGGATTGTGGGAAGCAAGTCTTTTTAATTGGGGGAAGTACAGGAACAATCATGCCATACGGACACAAAAAGATTTTTTTCTTCGACAAGTTTTTCTTGGGTGGGCCGGATACTTTGCGTGGATTTGAGTTTCGCGAGGTTGGGCCAAAAGAAAGAGCGGTAGAATTTCATCATCATAAACATCATGGAAAAAAGAAAAAAGGCCACCGACACAAAGATCGCCATTTATATTATAAAAAGAGAACACGGCATTGGGAGCCTGTAGGCGGAGATACATTTGCACGACTTACTCTAGAATATTCTATTAAAATCCTTGATACTACCCGATTTGTAGTCTTTTACGATTGGGGATTTGTGAATTCTGGCGCTTTAGATTGGAGTCCTGGCTCTTATAATGATGACTGGGGTGTTGGACTGCGTTTTTTTATATTAAATGCACCTATGCGTCTTGACTGGGGTTTCCCTATCAAAGGCGACAAGCATAATGCAAAGAAAAAAATGCGATTCAATTTTTCTTTCGGAACCACTTTTTGAACATTAATTAGACATAAGAAGTTGGGGGCAATTGCATTCAAATTTCAAAGATAAAAGATAACGAGTTTAACGAAGCCGATCAATTGTAAGAGCGGCATGTAGCGGGTGCTGCATGCAGGAGCAGGAGTAGGGGCAGTAACAACAGTTGTAATATTTGGAGGTCTTGCGGCAATAGGATTAGACTTTTCTATGTAAAATAAGAGTCTATTATCTTATAATTAAAGATCCGAAAGCAGGACATGCTATTTGCCTTACAAAAAGAAAGTTTAATTCATTATAAGGGAGATACGCTAGATGTATCCTATTTCCAAGAGAACTTTAACCTTCATGACCGATCAGGCAAAATCCTATATACAATTAATATGAAAGGCCTTACGAAAGGCATCGATAATCGATTGGAAAAGTTTGAATTAATATCCTTGAAGCTTTCATTAATGGGACGCTTTGGCCAAAGAATAGCTCTAAGAAGATATTATCAGAAGTACTCTAATGTTATCACAAGCAAATAATAAATATCGATTTATTAGATATCAATCATTTCTTATTGACATAATATATACTCAGAAATTAATATTAATATGATTTAGAATAATCCAGGAAAATCAATAAATAAAAATATGAAAATAAAAAATATACTATTAGCAATATCGATCAGTCTATTAACATGCATTGGTTGTTATGCTGAAACAATCAAAATTGATAATCAATATGAAAATGTTGAAATTCGATTGAAAAAAGAATATAAAAGCAAGCGCACTTCAATATCGACGAATAAATTCTATTCTGGACTCCAAAACATTCAATCCAATCAAGCTGATAAAATTGAAATGCAAGTTGTATTGAATAGATGGAAACAAAATGAAGTTAAACTTGTTGCAAATAGCTATAATGCATGTGATAAAAAGCGTTCTGAAGGTCAACAATATGATGAAACCTTTACTATTGGAGATAAGGAAGGAAAGATTTCTTACAAAACCAAAGTAAAGTATGGAACAAGAGGGAATGGAAAACCTGCACACGCTATTATTGAATCTATTGAAGTAAAAATTTTAAGTCTTTCAATAGACGGTGTTGAAATGCCTAAATCTTATTTTTATCAAGGTAATATTTGTGTAGGTGAAACTTGCTGTGATTTTAGTGATTTTCTTGATGAGAATTCA